>JAYEGG010000429.1:0-1552 GCA_034658995.1 Methanobacteriota archaeon
CGGTGATCTCATACACGACCCTGCGTTCGCGCATCACGGTGTCCACCGCTGCCCTGATCTCGCTGAAGTTTGCGCGCGGGTCGATTGCGACCGCTGCAAGATGCACCTTGTTATGTCCGCCAGCGACCACGTCACCCACCTCAAATATCTGCTGCGGCAGTTCACGGTGCTGGTTGAGCGAGAGAATCTCAAGCAGGTTCGGCAGGATTGTGGTTCGCAGGATCGTTTGCTCCTGGCTGATCGGGTGCATGACATGAGTGGCGCTTGCGCGAGGTCTCTGCATCATGTCGAAATGTACCGCTTCACTGGTCAGCGCAAACGGCATCACTTCATAGAAGCTCAAGCCCACCATGATCTCACGAAGCGCTGATTTCATGCGTGAAACCGGATGTTCCTCCCCGATTGTCATCGTCTCGGGCAGCGCAGGCACGATCTGCTCGTAGCCATGCCCGATGGCGATATCCTCGAAGATGTCGTAATCATGCATGATATCTGCACGGTACGCGGGCACCGCCACCTCAATCGTGTCATCTTCCCCTGACCCAAACCCTGCCCCCGACTCCGGGACTGCGCCAAAACGCATCCTCCGGAGGTGACCTGTGATCTCGTTGCTGCTCAGATCAAAACCGAGCAGGGCGACTGCCGCTGTTCGGGAGATTGTGCGGATCGCAGGATTGAGGTCCGGTGTCGTGTATCCGTCATTGTCATCCGGCGTGCATACCTGCACAGACTCAATTCTTCCGCCGCGTTCTGCAAGTGCGGTTACCACAATGTTTAATGCGGCAAACACAGCTCTGCCCGTGCCGGTGACTTCGATGAACAGATTTTTTGTGTTGTCTTCTACGCGAGTCAATGTCCCATTGATGATTGGCGGGAAAGACAGCACGTTTTCGTTTGAATCAATGATCAGTGGGTATTTATCGAATTTGTAAGCGAGGTGCGCGAATTTAACGCCTTTCGGATGTTTTTTAAGTATATCCGCCATCGACATCGGGGTATCGAAGTCGAGCGGGACAAATTCATAAGATGGCTCTGCCGCGATGTACTTGAACGGCGGTGCCACGCGGTCAAGGTCGTGTACACCGATCGACACCTTTGCACGGTTGCGCCCGAGTCCCCAGTGAAGATCCTCCTGCAGGTTCATCAGCGATTCTATGGAATATGGTGTGAACTCAAGGTCTTTTACCACCGCACACGCAAGAAACGGGCGTATCTTTCCGATTTCGTGATCGAACGTGATGCTGATGTCTGATTTTGAGACCTCGTACGTTGGGAGTCCGGTCTCGATATCAAGAAACCCGCGCATAGCCCGAGCCACGCCCTCGACGCTGTACAGATCAGGGCGGTCAGGGAAGAACTCAATATCAATATGGTCCTCCTCCGCACGCTCGATGTCAGCGCCGATCATTGGGATGCGTTTGATGATTGTTTCCCTGTCAGCGCCGATCAGATCCTCAAGGTCGTCGTAATGCAGTGTGATTACCGGCATGGTAGTGAGTTTAAGCGTGGCTATAATTAAGGATTAGGATTACCCGGGGGAGTATCGATGGGT
>JAYEGG010000430.1:0-7133 GCA_034658995.1 Methanobacteriota archaeon
TCGACGCGACTGTTCTTACCAAGATCACTGATCATTCCCGGGGCGTTGTCCACGCAGTAAATCTTTTCTGCGATATCCTGCAGGGGTAAAGAGAGCACACCACCGCCAGAACCCAGATCCGCAACAACCGGCAGGTCTAACTTCTCCGCTTCGCATCTGACAATCTCCTGAAACCGCCGCGTCCGGTAAAGACTTTTCGTATCGCAATTCCAGTTTTTGGCAGCAGCGCTGTAGTACTGCGAGAGTTTCGCGCGTCTGAAGAGATCCGCTGCCTCTGAGAAGTTGACTATGAGGCAGTCACTCTCAGCCGCAGTCTGCAGAATGTGTTCCCACGCATCCAGCCGCTCTTTCGGAGCGAAACTTGTAATGCAGTCATGTGAGCCAAAAGCGAGATAACGCCGCGTCTTCAGCAGATCAGCGAACTGCCCAACCCAGGCTTCAATATCGAGCTTGCCGGTGTGAAGAGTCCAGTCATCCGTGGCGATTGGTAGGCGCACAAGCCCCTTGTGGATGAAGTACGGTTCCTCATGTTCATCAGCTTCGGCATTCCAGAGAAAGCCGTTGTCCCAGAGATTTTTTAGGGTTGTTTGGTTCCACCGTGACTGGGGTGACCGGTACCCGTACACCCGGGAACGAGTGGGGGCTTTTCTGCATAAATCGATCTCCTCAGCATAATACCGAGACTGAGTACGGTGATGGTAGGAATGAAACGCCACCTCCTGCCCGTAATCGAGAATGCGCTCTATCAGATCAGGCTGCTCCAAAAAAAGCTTTCCGACGACATTATACGTCACCGGAACGCCATATTGCACCTCTCGCCTCAAAAACGCATCTACTATCTTCCTGCACGACTCCGGATCCGCCCCTATGTCAGGATCGATATCCTGCTCGATGTCGTGGTAGAACGTGACCATGTTTGATGCCATAGATATACCTGTGTTTATTCATGGAGACCTTCTAAACATGTTGATATTCACAAAAATTCGGGTAGTGTTCGGAAACTATGTGCAGATGATCCGGACACCCGTTGCAGAAAAGAATTATCGTTGTTGAATACGAGGATTAAGACAGCATGAACTTTGAGGAGTATCTGAATAAACTGAAGACTGAAGAGGCGGGCGCGCGTATAGAGCTGGACAAGGACAAAGAGCTGGAATACATGAAAGATCTCAAATATCACTTCGTGAAGATCTTCGATGCGATACCCGAGTCTCTTGACCCACTAAAAATACTTGATATTGGCACGACCCCATTCACGCTCTTTATCAAAGAGACTCACCCGCACTACGATGTGGCAACCATAGACCTGACTGATCTCATGGAGACTCGATGTAAGCGAAAGGGGATTGAGCACAGAGTGTGCGATCTGGCTAATCAACCCATCCCTTTTGAGGATGGTTATTTCGATGTGGTCATCTTTACTGAAGTTTTCGAACACTTATTTGCTCCACCGATGGAGGTTATGAGCGAAATTTTAAGAGTCCTGCGTGGTCGCGGGAAACTTATTTTTAGCACACCCAATTTTGCAACCTTGCTCAACAGGATTAAATTGCTGGTCGGTGTTTGCCCCATGGCGCCGGCAGATGCTCAGATGAAGCGGGGGTGGGTACATGGTCATGGTCATGTCCGGGAGTATACGATGGGGGAGGTACTTTCCATTATGGATAGCTGCAATTTTACAATCTCGAAGAATGAATTCATCACACCTGCTCCTGATATCCGGGCAATAAAAGATGCCTATCAACTGGCATCACAAATTTATCGTGTATCATGCTTGGTAGTGCCTGCATTCAGATCGACAATCTACATTGAATGCTACAAATCGATTTGAATATATTAATCTACGCTATAAAGATGGATTGTGTGGATTTTCTTTTATTGGCGGTACATGCGCGGGCAACTCGTGATAGGAACCACAAGATTTCTGTGTCGATCTCATAAAATCCCGTGGTTTTATGTGTGGATATCCACATAATGTTGCACAGGTACTATCGGATCACCTTTTCAAGACTTCAAGACACCCGTTCTCAAGTTCACGGGCTATCACGTCATAAGACCTGTTTTTTACCACCCAGTCACGCCCTCTTCTGCCCATCTCTTCTGCATGCCCCAGATCATCCAATAATTCAATAATCCCATCTGCGAATGCCCCGGCATCAAAGCGGACGAGGATTCCGCCTCCGCTTGCCCCCACGACCTCCTTATGATCTGGTATCTCCTCGTTTGCCACGACCGGCTTTGCCATTGCCATGTATTCAAGCATCTTGATCGGTGAACTGACCTTGTAAAAATCGAGTGGTGGGACCGCGGAGATGCCAAGATTTGCAGCAGAGATAAAGTCAGGAACATCCCTGAAATGCACATATCCTGTGAATACCACGTCGTCCCTGATTCCAAGCTTGTCTGCGAGTTTTTCGAGATCCGATCTGCCGGTTCCGTCCCCGACCATCAGCAGTTTCACATCGCCCCGGCTGGCTCGCACCCTCGAGAATGCGTGAATTAAAACATCCAGATGCCGCATCTTATCCATCGTTCCCACGTATATCACAATTCTAAAATCGCCTAAACCATATTTATCCCTTACCGCGACCGCGCCCATATCTCTATTCAGGAACCGTCTTGGGTCAACTCCTTCCGGAAGCGGGGTTATCTTCGATCGGTCGACTCCTTTTCTGACGAGATCGTCCCCCAGCCATCTGCTTATCGGGAGAATCAGGTCTGCGTTACGGAGAATGTGCACAATCAGGCGTGCTTCGATTTCTGATATGATGCGCTGGAGATTCTGTCTTTTCGAGTAGAATTTGCGCGTCTCCCGGCTCTGCTCCACCGGAATACTCATCTCGAATACGAAAGGGACCCTGTACCTTCGTTGGAGGTAGAGCGCGAGGAGTCCGTCGAATAGATCATCCCTCACAAGTATTATGTTGTATCGCTCATGTTTGAAGTTGTTCAAGATAAAAGACGTTCTTCTGATGGCGTATGACGCCCTATCAATGATCATCTTGATGGGGTTTTTGTCATATCTGCACGGGATTACGAATACGCGGGCACAATTGAACGTGGTCTCCCGGATCTCATCAGCCTCCTCGGATGAGACGATCCATGTGACGCTGTGGCCGAACCGGGTCAGGTGGCTCAGGATCTCCTGAGTTGGGTATGTCTCTGTCTTCTCGCCGTATCGGAGCCAGAGAAGCATACATATATGTAGTTTCATCTCTTGTATATTTCCGAACTGCCGCTATCGTAAACTCTGCCGTACCCGGTGAACGCACCCCGGTACTCGCTCATGTTGCACATCGTGTCGTTGACCACCAGTTTATCCATAACCGCGTTAGTATAGTATAAGTAAATGTACTCGCTTGTCATCCTTTGTCCTGAAAACGAGTAATCATCGATCCTGCCTGGCGGAATTGTGCCCTGACTCAGCAATCTATGGCTTCCGAAGAAATCTGTAACGCTGATGCGTGCCAGGGGGGTTTCTTTGACCATCGGAGCCAGCCATTTCGCAGCACAACTCTCCGAATCATGGATGTATTCGCAGGCATACGCGTCCCCCTCCGAATTCAGGATGGTTGAAACCGGGGCGCCGAAGATCTGGTACGCAACACCTGTTACAAACATCGAATAGGATAGGAGTATCACAAGGATGATCAGATAAGGTTCCGATGTTAATCCGGAACGCTTCGACAACACCATGCCACCCATGACAAAACAGACAGATAAAACGACTATAACAAGCGAATACAATCGGCAAATATCGTAACCTACTGAAATATACGGTAGCAGAACTATAGCCATCAGCAACCCCGAGCACGCCAGTACCATTGTTAGATAGTCCACCTCGAACCGTGTCTTCAGGAAATTAGGCTTCCGGAGTCGTGCGCCCCGTATATCCACCATCCCCTGAAACTTTCTAACCATTGTAAGAACTCCGATTCCTATGAAAATAAATGTGCACCAGGTAACAAGAAGATTGACCGTGCTCAGCACAGAATATGCAAGTCCCTTGCCAAGTAATAGATGGAACATCTCTGTTCTTGATTCTTCCAGGAAAAAATTGTTCAGATTGGCGAGCGTATCCTTGATGAACGTCACACCAGCACTGAACGCAGCATCGGTTAGCTGGGCATACCAGATGAAGATCACAACAAAGAAGAACAGAACGATTCTCAGATTCATCGTCCTTTCGAAGACGTACTTTCTTGCGACCATCTCTGCCGCAACCCAGCTGAAGAGCACTACAAAGAAGAATATATATGCGGTCGAATAATGCGAAACCACTATAGCCAGCATAAAGACGAAAAATAGAATCCTCTGTTTCACAGGATCTATCTTGTCGTTGAAGAGAACCATCACCGCAAGGGCGACAAAGAAGATCGCAACGTTTGTGCGTGCGCTTCCTGCCGCACTCAGGAAGGTTGACTGCGAAATAAAGAAGAACGAAGCCAGAAACGCATACAGACCGCCAACGTATCTCCTTGATATCGCATATACCGCAAGCGGGATGAATGAGCATATCGCCACATAAACCCCTTTAAATAAATATTCCTGCGCATCCGCGCCCGCAATGGACTGGAATATCGTGGGTAGTAGCGAGATACTTAGACACGCATCCAGGAGAGCATGTTCGACGATGCCCCAGTGCAGATTGCAGAGAGTCGTCCGGAACAGGTAATACTCTGCGTGCACATCACGTCCCCAGATATGGGGGAACCTCAGTGCATAGATCAGGAGAAGCGATATGCTGATTAGATACAGCATGACAGGATATGATCTCTCTGGAAATTTCCGGTTGCAGAGGCAGACTGAGGCGATATAAGTGGGGATCAGGAGCAGGATGGCAACCAGCACGGTATTGTTACCAGTTATGCTCATTGTGTACGATCCAAGTACGCTCAGCACCAGAAGGATTACTGCTATGATCATAAATGCCTTTTCATGCCTGTTCAGATGTGGATTTGCGAAGAAGAAAACCCTATCCTTATTCACTACACATCCTACGATCAACAGCATGATAAACGCGATATCAAAAGAGATGATGAGCGAAACGGTCGATAATGGTGTTTCAAAGCCCACAGCAAGCAACAGATTGTTTAACAGCAATCCAAAGAACAACAGGAATGCGACACTTAATCCAGCCACCAATGCAGCCTTTTCTACGGTTTCTATCCGGTTCAGTTTAAGTATCCATACGATCAATGACCCGGGCAGGATGATAAGAAAAATAAATCCGGATACCAGTCTCAGAAACGGCATATTCAGGAATACTGCGATATTTGTCGCGAGAATTACTGTTATTGCAAACCATCCGAAGTACTCCGGTTTTAATCTCATTAATTAGCCTTTAATTCCTTAAACAGACGCTAATATTTCTTTATATTCTTCAACAGCAGCCTTGTATGTGTACTCCTCTTCCACCAGTTTTCGAGCGTTCGTTATAATCTCTCCAATATCCGGATAATCCAGAGCCCGCATAACATCTTCTGTGATGCCTTCCGGAGAATTATTTTTGAGGACGAACCCGGTCGTTTCGTCCTTCACCAGATTCGGTATCGCTCCGACAGGCGTTGCCAGAACCGGTGTGCCACATGCCATCGCCTCCAGCAGTATATTTGGGAGCCCTTCAGTGTGGGATGGTAGTACCAGTAACTTCAGTTCATTCAGAGACTCAGGGAGTTCTTCGTGAGGGATCCACCCGGATAGCCGTATCCTCTTATCCGGATCGTTTTTACCAATGAACTGCTCGATATCAGCCAATAGATCACCGTCGCCACATATAGAGATGCGGATTTCGTCGTTTTTCTCCAACATTTGTGGGATTGCATCGAGAAAAGTCAGGATACCTTTTTCCACGCTAAATCGCCCGATATACCCAATTGTCTTGGTCCTGTCCTCTATCTCCTTCCGTATTTTGAACGCATCAACGTCCAAAAAATGCTCGTGGGCTATTGAGACCTTGTTCTGGTATCGTCCGAGATGCCACTCATCGATGTGCCTTTCCGAATAGAGAACAATTCTCGACGAAACGATGAAATTGACCCTCAACAGTAATTTTAAGGGAATACGAAGAATATCCTCTTGCATCTCGAAGGGCAAGATGTAATCGGACGCCATAACCAGTATAACCTTCTTTCCTGCCAATCTCGCAGCTAATATTGGTAATGTCAGACTATCACCCATGAAACATATCCAGAGATCCACGTTTCTTGATAGCGACAGTATCTTGCACAGGATCTGTAATTCGATACGTATGTGGTTTGCAACCCCGCTGAGTATGCCAGATCTGATCTTTCGCTTTATCGTGTGGAGATGAACCTTTTCGCGGATATTTCCGGACGGCGCGCCCCATGCATCTCCGGTGATGAGATAGATGTCATCGGAAGTGGAAGACAGTATGGCGATGAGGTTTGACACCGGAACAACTCCGGATCTCCTTATTGGACCGGTAAATACCCCTACATCTGGTAATCCTTCCATTTCTTTCCCGCTTATTTCATAAAATCTTTTTGATACAAACTTTCTGTATAGAAACATTTATTTTAATTCACAATGGTGTTCATCAGATTGCGGGGCGTGATATGGTGGCACCATTGAGATTCCCGGGATCCTCCTAATCGCACCATCTTCAGGTGCCACTTAATTTCATTGCAGATTGATGGGAAATGATACCATAAATGTAATGCATAGCCACAGGCACACCCGGGACACTTTTTCATAAACATTTCATACAGTCTCTTTTTATAATTCTCTGAATTTATAATTTCTTCTACTGTTTTCTTCCTTAAATTCCCTGCAGGTGGGAGCGCCCAGCACGAAGAATACATTTCACCCTGCGGACACAGATATATTCTCAAATATCCTAAATAACAAGGTATATCCTCTCTTTTCGGATCTTTAAAGTACCTTTTTGTATATTCCAATGCAACGTGGCTAATACTTATCAGTTTAGTGTCCATAGCTTTTATTTTATGGAGTTTATTTACCGCTTCGTCCAAATCGTCCTGGTTTTTTATAGATACGCGGCAGAAGACCCCGTTACTTGTAGCGGGGATGAATGCCGCCCTTTTGTTGGTTTTAGTCATGTTCTACTCTCTCAATATACCTCTTAATCGTTTCACTGCTCACTTCTCCCG
>JAYEGG010000431.1:0-7125 GCA_034658995.1 Methanobacteriota archaeon
GATGTGCGGCGAATCACTTAACCTCGCTGTTGACGCGGTCGTGTATCGGGCACACATTTCTGAAATTGTGTGGATATCTACATATAAAACCACGAGATTAACACAGAAATCTTGTGGAAATCCGTGTGATCTCGTGGTTCACCACCTGGTACTCGAGCAGGTTCATGGATACCGCTAATCGGTGAATCTACGAATTCCATTAGTGCCGAATCTGCGAACGAGCGCTGCAATTCGACTACGCACCGGAAATAATTAAGCGTGAAGTAAACGCTAATGGGTAGCAAGTCCGATATTTTCCAGGAGCCCAAAGACCCTGCGAAACCATTATGTATCATTAAATATCATAATAACACGTATGGTAGTGGAATCGACTAATGAGACACAAAAATCTACTGATCGATTCATAGAGTCGGAGATGATTATCTCAAGGGGGTTCATGGTATCTGCTCAGGTGATGTTCGGTGATGGCTATAAGGCAATCATCCGGAACTTATCTCATAGATACGGGGAAAGCATCATCGAATATCTTGCAGCCGGTACTGACCTGAGCACTCAGACCGATATCGGGAAGTTGCAGTTGTTATTCGAACGCGGCGTTAGTGCCGATGATGTTCAGGTGACTATTGAAGATGATAAATTGATATTAACAACGTTAAACTGCAAGCACCATCTTGGAAAGGATGTGCGCGAGAAGACTGGCATCCCCCCAACGAGGGTCTGTCCGGTCGGCATTCTTGCAACCTGCCTGATACAGAACATACTCAGCCAGAACGTCACCGGCGGACACAAGGATGCAGACAACTACGAAAAAACCGGGGAATGTAGTATACGCTTTGATTTAACGGGGGGTGACCATGACGCTACATGAAATGCTTGACAAAGTTTTATCAGATCTTATAAACACCGGAGAGATTGAATCGAGTGTGATTGCGAGCCGTGACGGGCTGCTTATGGCATCGCACATGCCACACGGCGACGCGGAGGTGTTCGCCGCTATGTCGGCAACGATGCTTGGTGCTGCGGAAACCGCATCCACCGAGCTGAAAAAAGGGGTGCCGGATCGGCTGATCGTTGAATCGAACGATGGGAAGCTGATTGCGGTCGGAGCCGGATCAAAGGCACTGGTCGTGGCGCTTACACCACCTGACGCGGGTCTTGGACTTGTTCTTGTGGAACTTGATAAAGCCGCCGAAAAGATCAAGAAGATTCTGGCTTGACGCAGGCGTTAAAATGTCACACATAGCAGGGAGGTGGTGTCTTGTGGATTGAACTTGACGGCTGGATGGCAAAACTCAGGTTTTCCGCATGTCACCTGATACCGGAGCATCCGAAGTGCGGGAGGCTGCACGGACATACCTATGCAGTGAACGTGCGAGCACACGGGATGCGCACCGGAGAGTTTATCATTGATTTTGAACTCTTGAAGGAGATGGTTGCGCAGATATGCCGCCGGTTCGATCATCACGTCATCGTAGCAGAAAAGGATCCCCGCCTCCATATCACGAAGAATACAGACAGTGTGATCATCGTTATTGGTGAGAAGACCTACCAGCTCCCGATCGAGGATATTGCCTTTATTCCTATCGATTCAACGAGTGCCGAGAGCTTGTGCGTGTATGTTGCAGGCGAACTTGCCCGCATGATCAAGATCGGCGACCACCGTGTCAGCAGACTGGATGTGCGCATCGACGAAGGGATCGGGCAGGGCGCAGGCTGCACGATGGACCTCGATGATGATGATGATGATGATGGTGATACAGGGGCACCTATATGAATGTGATTTGCTGCTGCAACGTCAATATAGACTCAGTCTGCGCTGTTGGCGGTGCTAAGATCACCGAGTATATCGAGAAAAATAATCTTAGTGCTGAGATTAAGCATCTGGTCGAAAATCCGCCGAACCGGATCAACAGCATCAGCGATCTTCTCGCTATTCTTCTGATACACATGGAGAAAGGAACCGGGGGCGAGTTTCTGGTCGAGACGCCTGATGCCATCCCCGAGTCTGCGATTCGGTCCCTGATACCGGACGAACCGGTGCTGCGTCTGGGCGGAAACGCCGGTATCGCCGCGGACGTCCTGTCCAATCTCGGAGCGTCATTAGTGATCCCAAATGTTGCGTGCCCATCAAGAAAACAGGTTGATCTATTCTCAGGCGATACGATACGAATCCCGGTTTACAAAGACAGGGATATTTCACTGTTAAAGCCGGGTGACACTGTTAGCTGCGAGGAGGATGCCCTGCACTACGTCTTCGACTTCAAAAAAGGGGATAAGATCACACTCTGCGGCAGAACGATCATTGTGCCGAACAACAACCGCATCATAGCGACTCATGATCCGAAAAACATCTCTCTGTACATGGATGACGCGTTTCAGGATTATTCTCTTGCGCATATCAAAGAAATGGATGGGGCATTGATCTCAGGCTTCCATCTGCTTCGCAATACGTATCCGGATGGATCCACGTACATCGACTGTTTGCAGCCGGTCCTTGATCATTTGAAACGTTGGAAATCAGTGAATCCGGATTTACGGATACATTTTGAATCCGGAGACTTCCTGGACGGCGACATCACCGATTTTATAATCGCTCGCATCTCTGACATCGTGGACAGCATCGGTATGAACGAAGAAGAGTTTCTGAAGGATGATACAGACACTTCAGCAAGAAACATCATCGAAAAGTCAGTTAAATCGATTGATGAGCTTGGAATATCAAGATTATGCATTCACACAAGAGATTTTATTGTGAGCGTCTTTGATCCGGCATATATAGATGCCCGATCCGAGATTGATGCGCTGAACTTCGGCGCGTCGGCGTCCGGCGCGCTCGCCATAGCCGGACACGCCAATATCACATCATCGCACGCCGCAATAACGAATCTGCAACCGAATGACGCTGGAGTTCACGAATGCTCAAGCGTGCAGAAGTATTTCCATGGGGAACAGGTCGATGGCGGCGTACATCTGCAACTAAACGGCTACACAGTCTGCGTTGCACCATCACTCCATTGCGAAAGCCCGGTAACCACAGTCGGCATGGGTGATACCATGACTGCGGGCGTTTTTCTTCGTGAGCTGGAGCACCGCCCGGCGTAGCATGGCGTATTCGGAACAGGCTGGCATCCCGCATACTCGTGATCTCACGCACCCGGGCTCACATTAACCCTGCACAACTCATTCGCCGGGCTTTCGCGTTCTTTCATCTGTAATTGTCCTCCTGTGCCGCAGCCTAAAGCTGGGCTGATGAAAAGACGTTCATCTGCCCCCACTAAGTTGATCCCATTTTTGTTCCGTTTTATCGCTAGATGCAAAGGCATTTCTTCGCTTAGCTTGAACCGACTGCCCAAGATTTCTCTTGCACCAATCAAGAACTTTTTTTCGTCGGAACCGTTTTCCTGGTTCTGACGTTTTCTGTGGTCGCTAACGGTAGTCCTCTCGCGTACGTGGAAAAACGCGGTGCACCCATCCTAAACTTTCTCGTCTCTCTCGCATTTGCGACCTTCTCGTTAGATCAGATTGAACGAGAAAGACGAGGGTGACGCCAAGTGCGCAAAGATTAAAAACAACAGGATCCATTAGAATCAGATATTTTTAAACGGGTGGGCGAAGGAGAAACAAAAACGGTATGGTTTTATGAGGCAAAAATTGCCGGAATATGGATGATTTTCATCACCCTATAAACAAACTGCTGCCCGGGTACTGAAAGGATTATGAAATGCTTGAGCGGTATGAAGGGAAACTGTCACGTACCGT
Source organism: Methanobacteriota archaeon (assembly GCA_034658995.1). Lineage (GTDB taxonomy): Archaea > Halobacteriota > Methanosarcinia > Methanosarcinales > Methanogasteraceae > Methanogaster_D. Next base: position 3,760 of record JAYEGG010000431.1, read on the forward strand.
TCTGAGATGAGGGGGGGTGGGTAACCGCCCTCTTCTTAATCTGCGACTCCCAATATACCATCTGCGGTGACTTGCCGTCTATAGGCTTGACATCGCATACTCCTAACTCCGTACGGAGAACAAGGAGAGCACATTGGGCATCCCGAGAACGTAATTGTCACCGTTCGATACCATGCTACGGTGAACCACCACCACTATTTTATATATAATAAGTGCACATATTTGGCACCCTCAGAGCACCAGACCACATACTTTATCTCGTTAAAAACAGTATTTCAATTGAAAAGGAGGAAAAGAACCGATGACAGATGCAACCATCTCTGGCGCAAAGGCATTGATCGAGTGCCTGCAAAGCGAAGGGGTCGACACGATCTTCGGATACCCGGGTGGAGTGTTGCTGCCGCTCTACGACGAACTGTACGATGCCGATATCAGGCACATTCTGGTGCGGCACGAGCAGGGCGCAGCACATGCGGCGGACGGATACGCACGGGCAACCGGTAAGGTCGGGGTGTGCCTCGCAACATCAGGTCCGGGTGCCACAAACCTTGTTACAGGCATCGCAAACGCTTACATGGACTCAGTTCCGATCGTCGCAATCACAGGGCAGGTTCCGACACCCATGATCGGAAACGATGCGTTTCAGGAGGCGGACATCACCGGAATCACGCTTCCAATCACAAAACACAATTATCTCGTAAAAGACGTGAATGACCTCCCGCGAATCGTCAAAGAGGCGTTCTTCATCGCGTCCACCGGAAGACCGGGTCCGGTCCTGATCGATCTGCCAAAAGACATCACGACCGATGAGATTGAGTTCAAATATCCTGAAACCGTGTATCTGCGCGGTTACAATCCTGATACCCGGGTCGATACGGACGCAGTGAGACGCGCCGCGTCCATGATCCTGCAGGCAGAGCGACCGATCATCTATGCGGGCGGCGGCGTCATCATATCCAATACGTCATCAGAACTACTGAAACTTGCAGAAACCATCAACGCGCCAGTGACAACGACACTGCTTGGCATCGGATCCTTCCCTGAGACGCATCCGCTCTCGCTCGGGATGCTTGGCATGCACGGCACCAGATATGCTAATTATGCGGTGCAGGAGTCGGATCTCTTGATCGCGATCGGTGCGAGGTTCGATGACCGCGTGACAGGGAAGATCGATGCGTTTGCGGCTCAGGCAAAGGTTATCCACATCGATATCGACCCGGCAGAGATCGGGAAGAACGTGAGGGTCGATCTGCCGGTTGTCGGGGATGCCAGAGAGGTGTTGCGGTTGCTGCTCTCGCATCTGCGCGAGAAACAGGGCAAGTCCATGTCCAGGTCAGGTGTGTGGCTCGGGAAGATCGATGCATGGAAGAATAAGTATCCGCTGCAGTACACTCCGAGCGATACGGTGATCAAGCCACAGTACGTGATCAAGGAGATCCACAAGGCATGTCCTGATGCGATCATCGTGACCGAGGTCGGACAGAACCAGATGTGGGCAGCCCAGTACTTCCAGTACGAACATCCGCGCACGTTCCTCACATCGGGCGGGCTTGGCACAATGGGTTACGGATTCCCTGCCGCAATGGGTGCAAAGGTCGCATGTCCGGACCGGACTGTCATCGATATCGCTGGCGACGGCTCATTCCAGATGAACTCGCAGGAGCTTGCAACCGTTGTCAAGAACGATATCCGCGTGATCGTGGCGATCCTCAACAACGGCTATCTCGGGATGGTGCGGCAGTGGCAGGAACTCTTCTTTGACCAGAGATACTCGCACACCGAACTGACCGGGAGCGTGGACTTCGTGAAACTGGCAGAGGCGTATGGTGCGATCGGCATCCGTGCAGAGAAGCCGTCCGAAGTTCCTTCTGCGATATCAGAGGCTCTTGCTGCAGATCGGGCAACGATCATTGATTTCGTGATCGACCCCACCGAGAACGTGTTCCCGATGGTTCCGGCTGGCGCTGCGATCAACGAGATCCTTGAACAGGAGGTGACAGGATGAGACATACGCTTGCAGTACTCGTAGACAACAAACCCGGCGTGCTCGCACGCGTCTCGGGTCTGTTCAGCAGACGCGGGTTTAATATCGAGAGTCTTGCAGTCGGCATGACCGAGGACCCTGAGATATCGCGGATGACGATCGTTGTCAGGGGCGATGACCGGGTGCTTGCGCAGGTGACAAGCCAGCTTGGCAAGCTGATCGATGTGATCTCGGTATGCGATATTCCATCATCAGAATCGGTTGACCGTGAACTGGTCTTGATCAAGGTCTCTGCCGATGCGACCACAAGATCCGAGATCATGCAGATCGTGGATATATTCCGTGCAAAGATCATCGACGTCGGCACAGAAACCCTGATCATCGAGGTTACTGGTGACCAGGGAAAGGTGAGGGCAATCAGAGAGATGTTGGATCGATTCGGGATCAAGGAACTCGTCCGGACAGGAATGGTGGCAATGAACAGAAATACAAAGACAGTTAATGGAGATAACGCATGATCGTAAATTTCAAAGTGACGCAGGTCGAATCCAAGGTATACGTGACCCCTGAAGAGGTCAAGAAGCAGAAGAATATCAACATCAACTATGACATCAGTCTGAAGAACACCACAATTCTGCCGAAACAGACTCCGTTTGGCGAGAAGACAGTTCTGAGGGTCGAATATGCATTCTCAATCAACTACCTAAGCCCAAATGTAGGACACATCCGGTTCGAGGGATATTCAGACTATTATTCGGATGAAGAGGATCTAACCCGGATCAAGAGCGAGTGGGATGGGGGAAAAGCCCCACCCAAGGTCCAGAACCAGATCGCAAACACGATGGTCAGCAACCTTGCGCCGCTTGCGGTCACGATCTCTTCAACACTCGGGCTTCCACCTGCAATGCCGCTGCCAAACATCAATTTCCAGCAGCAGAAGAAGGCAGAGCCGGTGCAGACCACGTATCACGGTTGAGGCGATACAACGGGAGCATGTGGGGGAGTTGGGGTACACTGCCCACACCACCCCCTCGCATGGGTTCTTATTCAATCAGACGATGCTTATGCTTTTCACGAATGGGGGTGAATTGAGTCAGAATTTCGGTAAAAAAGTTGAGTTGTGCTATTGCGGGGGTGGGTTTGAGCATAAATAGCGATCGATGCGATAGATATGTCTCGTCAGTAGATGTGCCAACGATCTCACATACAAAGATCAGGTTCGCTGGATTTAAGTGTGGTGACCGTGTTTATTTATAATAAGATAAAATGGCGAAAGAAAACAGCCCATTCACACCGGGAATACCCGTACCAATAGATTATTTCATTGGTCGTACACGCGAGGTTGAGCGGATCAATCGAGCTATTGTGCAGACCTCCGCGGG
>JAYEGG010000432.1:0-7124 GCA_034658995.1 Methanobacteriota archaeon
CCATCCCTTCCGTGGCTTGCCCTGATCAGTCGATCGCGCAAGCCCTGGTCGAGTTCGGGCACAACATGCCTGATTTCATCGTCATAGAACGTCATAGAGCCACCAAAGTCGATGTAATCGTGCGGCACAACCAGCGTGCCCGGCGGTATATCAAGCTTCATGCTTCCTGTTGAGTACACGCCGACCACGCCATCCACGCCGGATTTTTGCATTGCTGCGATATTTGCCAGATGTTTTATCTTATGCGGCGGTATATCAGCATTCATGCCGTGGCGCGGCAGGAAGATGGCGCGGTCTCCCTCGAAAATCTCTGCGTTTCCGTATTTGGTTCTGACCGTCTTTCGCGTGCCTTCAAACTGCTTTCCGATTAGACTTGTCCCTGTGATGATACCAAGCATTCGATCACTCAAATACATCTTCGGTCGGCAGCGTAAATAAGTTAACGCGTGACCCGGGACAGGTCTCCCGAGTGCACCCCAAAAACCATCTGTTCGGGAATCCTTCACCCTCAGGTAAACGTTCTTGCCACGGTGGTCTCGGCGCTGGCGCCGCTTGCGTCGGTTACTCTGAGCGTGATGTTGTGGGTGCCGTCTACCTGAGCCATATCAAACGAACCGGTGTTCCCGATGTGGCCATTGATGTCTGATGCCCAGTTGTAGTCTAGTGGCGGGATGCCGCCATCCACCGCGCAGGAAAAGTGCTTGCCAGTGATGTGAATCGTTGGCTTAATGTTGCGCACCACATTGTTGCAATCGATCCCGCTCTGGTCGAACCACACATAACCACTGCCAAGCAGGCTGTTGCTGCCCGGTTTTGTATGACCAACCCATTCGCCGGTTGAATTATTCAGCTGATATAAATACAACCGATCTGTGGACTGTGTGCGGCTGCTCATCAGCATCCAGACATCCCGCTGCGGCTCGACCGCCACGGGCTGAAGGCGCATCTCTGCATCATCATAGCGGTACAAAGTCCGGTTATCAAAGACCCCGTGCACCATGGTTTCGTCGTTCATTTGCGGCAGTCGCGTAATCGGGCTGATGCTTGATTCGTAGACGAGCCATGTATCAGTCTCTGCATCATAGCAGCTTGCATATTTGCTGCCAGCGCCAAACCACACAAAATCACTGTCAAGCATCGCCGGCACATAGTTAGCAGGATACGCGAGGTTGGTAGTATCCGGCTGTGACAGGGGCGTGGTCGTTGCAATCGGCGTGTCGATCGGTTCGGGTTCCGGCGAATCGGCAGACTCAGTCTGATTCAGGGCTTCACCGATCTGTTCGGACAGGGACTGGTTCTGCTCTTCGTCCTCAAACACATCCCAGATCGAGGAGGGGGTAGCCTCAGGAGTCAGGGCTTCAGAATCAATATATTCGTTTTGCTGCGATAATTGTGTCTTGACGCCGTATCCGAGAACCGTAGAGGCTATAACTATCAACAAGAGAATCAATATCGTTTTTTTTGAGATCTCTGACGGCATCTCCAGTTTTTTCGGCACTTTCAGTTTCTTTAATTTTTCAAGTTGTATCTTTTTCACTTGACCACCCGATTACCCAATTCCGTACCAACTGTAGTATAATTATGACATGCATCATAATTAACCTTACCTGCGATTTCGGAGCTACCGGGTTGTCCGGGTCGTGCGATATGCAAAAGTGAGACTCGAAAACACGCACGGAAGCTACTAAAATCGGACTTAATAAGTGCGGTTATATAAATTAGCAATGTAGCCGCTTCGATGGTTTTTTATACGGATGTGCCCAAATGTCAATCTGATGTTATCTGATATATTGAGTGGGCGAGAACCAGACATCAGAATGCTGCATGACATGGATGATGTGCTGTATGATCGTTCGCTACTGGACACACCTGATCGTGAATTATATTACATGTACAGGGACCTCTCGCTGAGCAAGTCTGATTACGAGCAGATCGTTGAGCACAACCTGCGGTACGATGTCACAGTCATTCCACCAGGCATGCTCGGCACGGAATACGTCAAGACCGCGGGGCATGATCACCCTGTAGTCCCTGGAACCAATGTCAGCTACACCGAGATATATGAGGTCTTTGAGGGCGAGGCACAGTACCTGCTGCAGAAGAAAGAAGGCAGCAGCATAACCGATGTGATCATTGTACGGGCGGGCGCAGGCGACAAGGTGATCATACCCCCGGGGTACGGGCATGTAACGATAAACGCATCAAACAAGACCCTTAAGATGGCTAACTGGGTCTGCAGGGAATTTTCTTCGGTCTATGATTTTTTCAAGGAGAAAGTTGGGGCGGCATACTTATTATTGGAGGATGGGTTCATTCCAAATCCGAAATACGAGGATTTGCCAGAGCTGCGGTTCCTTAAACCGACGAATTATTCAGAGGTCGGACTGTACAAGAATAAGGAGATGTATGGACTCGTGAAACAGATCGATATGCTCGAGTATCTCACAAAACCACAGGAGTACGGCGAGCTGTTTGATAAAATACTTGGATGAGGTGATTATATAAACGAATATCCATTTAAACGTGGAGTTACGGCTGATAGCGATCGAGTTTTGGAGGTACTGAAAGAGTGTTTTCCATGCGAGGTTGAAATAAGTGATGGCAGGTTTGTTATCAGTTATAAGGCTCTGAAACAGATGGAAGTATGGGTTGATGAGAAGAAACTCTGTGTAAACACAGAATCAAATACAGACATAGATGTTGGAGAAGTGTCTGATACAAACAAGCGTTTTCGCAAATTTCTCGACACTGCTACAGGATATACGGCAAAAGAGCGTGTGAAAAAGATGAAGAAGAGCGCTAAGTGATTGATTGGTGGTGATCGCCTGGATGATGTCATTGAATCCCTGTGCAGGATGGATCTTCCAACCTGCCTCCGGATCTGTGCAGGCACCGATGGTTCGGTTACGCACCTGCTCGAACTGATGACCGGGCAGGTGGTTCGTGTGAAGACCCTGCAGCAGCAAGTCATCGAAGCAAGCGACGAGATCGCGGGGCTGCTTGGCACATCTGCCGGCGATGCTGTAAACGAGCGAACCGTTCTGCTGTGTGCCGGAGACATGGTGTATGTATATGCACGGTCACTTGTCCCGATCAACCGGATGCCTGCTGGCATGGAGAGCGATCTGACGCGTGCGGATATACCTATCGGGCGCATTCTCAAAAAGTACGCCATCGAATCAAGGAGAGAGATTGATGCGGTCGAAATTTTTGAGAGCCGGGTTTTTGGCGAGGAATGCGTGGTTTTGTCAAGAACATACAGAATCATTCACGATAAAATGGCTTTGATGTGGATCAATGAGGTGTTCCCAACCGATAGTCGGTGGAATCTCTGATTTTGCAGAGTTTCCGGTCAGTTAAAAATATGCTAAACCGCTGATGAACGCGGATTTGTTAATCCGGGTATATTGCCACATAGCCCCATGAACCACCGGGCGAGCACATCACACATAAGTATCCGGAATGACACTGGACGAGGCGACCGATAAATGGGGTGTGAAGGTGGTTCGGGTGGAGGTTCAGAAGATCGATCCGCCAAGAGATATCGCAGACGCAATGAGCAAGCAGATGAAGGCAGAAAGGGAGAAAAGAGCTGTTATTTTGAGCGCAGAAGCATACAGAGAGAAGCAGATACTTGAGGCGGAAGGGGGATAAGCAGAATGCGATACTGACTGCAGAAGGCGATCGTGAGGCTGCAATGCTCCGGGCAGAGGGCGAAGCAAAGCCGATCGAAGAAGTCTCGAGAGCGGCAGAGGAGTTATTCATGAAATGCCCGGATTTTGAAACAGCTTGAAGTAACACAGGCATCGTTGCAGGACAACACAAAAATCGTTGTATCGGATCAGTCAAAGCTGGTCAACATACTCGATATGCTGAATGATGGTTGGGGGTGAAAGGAGGATTGTCCCCATGGTGGAGTGATCTTTGCGCCGGATAATCGGGGTTTGGAAGGCGTTTTCGGAATTGTTTATCTGAGATACCGCACACAATGGTTTCGCGGATGCCCTCGACTTTAGTTGTAGTGTGGTGGTTGGGGCTTTTGAGGGTCTGATATGCAAGTTAGGTGGATGTCAGGCTGAGCCGATATGATCCGATGGATTTCGTGGGGCGGGACTGTATATCTACCTGGAAAATGAATTACCGGACTTGTATGGCTTGGCACACCTGAGCACCACGCCAGTTGACAGCCATCAGGCACAAGCAAAAGAATTTATACCATCCACTTCCTCATATTGAACCACAGCCCGATGATGTAGCGGTCAATCATCTGGGACTCTGGATCCCAGTACCTCGGTTCGAATCCGAGTCGGGCTATTCGATGGAAGCTGACGAAACAAGAGAGTTGATTGAGAAATACGCGCTTCAAAATGCCGTGAAGTACGGGAAAGCCCCCAAAGCAGGGGCGGTACTTGGCAAGGTACTTGGCGAGCACCCGGATCTGCGGAAAGCCGCAAAAGAGGTTGCGCCGCTTGTCAACGAGGTTTTATCCGGATTAAAAGGCGATCCTGAGATATGGGCGCAGAGGCTAAGGGAGATTGCACCCGAACTGATCGATGAGATCGGTGAGCGAAAAGAGCCTGCCACAGGACTCCCGGATCTTGATCTTGAAGCAGGTGATGGCGGGAAGGTGGTGCTCAGGTTCGCGCCAAACCCAAATGGTCCTGCGACAATTGGGAGCGTGCGCGGCATCGTTGTGAACGCCGAGTATGCTCGCAGACACGGTGGCGAGTTTGTGCTGCGGTTCGATGACACCGACCCAAAGACAAAGCCGCCGATGCTCGAGGCTTATTTGTGGTATCTTGATGACTGCGAGTATCTTGGCGCGGTCCCTGACCGGGTGGTGTATGCAAGCGACCACATCCCGGAATACTACGAATACGCCGAGAAACTCATCCTGCTCGACAAGGCTTATGTTTGCTTCTGTAAGAGGGATGAATTCAAGCGATACAAGGATGCGGGTGAGGCGTGCCCACATCGGGACGCTGATATCGTCACAAATCTCGAATGCTGGAAGCGCATGCTTAATAGGGAGTATGCGGAGGGCGAGGTGGTGCTGCGCATCAAGACAGATATCACGCATAAGGATCCCGCGCTGCGTGACTGGGCGGCGTTTCGGATCGTTGAGACCCCGCACCCCCGCGCCGAGGTCGGGGGCAGGTTTTGTGTGTGGCCTCTGCTCGATTTTGAATCCGCAGTTGAGGATCATCTCCTCGGGATCACGCATATCATACGCGGCAAGGACCTGATGGACAGCGAGCTTCGGCAGCGATACATATATGATTATCTGGGCTGGCAGTACCCGAAGACCATGCACTGGGGCAGGATGAAAGTCCATGAATTCGGAAAATTCAGCACGAGTGCGATTTCCCATGCAATTGCGGGTGGGACGTACACCGGCTGGGATGATCCACGCGTCCCGACGCTTAGAGCGCTCAGGAGGCGGGGCATTTCGTCAGAGGCGATCCGGAAGTTCATGATCGATCTTGGCGTTGGTGAGACTGACATCAGCCTGAGCCTCGACACACTGTATGCCATCAACCGAAAAGTCATTGATCCGGTTTCAAACCGGTATTTCTTTGTCTGGGATCCGGTTGCCGTGGAGATCCTGGACGCAGCCCGAATGGTCGCAACACCGAAACAACACCCGGATCATGACGATCTGCGAGAGATACCCGCCGGTTCAAGAGTTTTCTTGTGTGGCGAGGATGCCAGGAACATGAAGCCGGGCGATCGTCTGCGGATGAAGAACCTCTACGACATCGAGATCGTGGATATGGAGTTGCCGACACCGACTGTGAAGCGCATCGGCACTGCCGCGCAGGAGTGGTGTGCGATTGAGGAGAAGCCGCGATACCGGATCATCCACTGGGTGCCTGACATGCAGGATAAGTATCTCAGGGTCACCGTGCGCGCACCTGATCAAGTGTACGAGGGCTTTGGCGAAGCAGGCATCGCGTCAGAGCTTGGGAACACTGTTCAGTTCGAGCGGTTCGGGTTCGTGCGCATCGATAGCGTCGATGTCAAAAACCGGTCGGTAGTTGCCTATTTCACGCACAGGTAGTCTGAAAGACCCGAGGGGGGGCACAATCGGAAACGTTTTTATGATATATGCGCTTTCGGTAGCTAACATTAAGTCCACGGGATAGCGTACAGATAAAAGGAGGAGAAGATGATTGAGGTCGCAGAAGTTCAACCGGATGAATGTATATACGAACCTTGTTTAGATATGATGCCGGATTGGAGGGGTATGCGAAGTACGTTTGGATATACAACGTTACACGAAATAATACCCCACCACATTTCAATTTTGTGAATTATTATGGCATACACACCTTTCCATGAAAAATTCCGGGAAATCGCAGCAAAGGAAACCAGAACAATAACCGCAATTAACGATCATGAGTTACCCAAAGGGAACTATAGTTTGGTTGAGTCCTATTGTGACGAGGCGGGCTGTGATTGTCAGAGGGTCTTCTTCAATGTGTATTCTGAAGGAAGAAACGAAATCGTGGCTGTGATCGCGTATGGCTGGGAAGATTCCAAGTTTTATGCAGATTGGTTTGGTGATAATGACCCACAGATCATAGAGGAATTAAAAGGACCCATATTGAATTCAGCCAGTCGTCAATCAGAACTTGCCCCTATATTGCTGGATAGAGTCAAGAATTATGTTCTGAAAGATGCGCATTACATTGAAAGAATAAAACGACATTATCACATGTTCAAGGATTTGATCGAAGAAGAAAATAGAAATAAAACATCAATGAAACCAGACAAAAAAGTCAGAATGGAAACAGGGAGAAATGCCCCTTGTCCGTGTGGCAGTGGCAAGAAGTATAAAAAATGTTGTATGAATAAGAAGGCTTAATTTCATAGCGGGAATATCTGACACCATATTTGCCCCAGTAAGTTCGATTGGCACCACTTCGTATAACAATGTGTATCCGCTGCGGCTACACATTACCCTTCAAGAAGTTTTGGCTCTCTGGCATCTTCCGTGATCGTGAACCCAAGCTCTACCAAAGGTACGTGTTTAGCTAACTATAAGATTGCAGCTAAATACATACGGAACCACAAGATTACACTGATTTCCACAAGATTTCTGTGTTAATCTCGTGAAATCT
>JAYEGG010000433.1:0-1550 GCA_034658995.1 Methanobacteriota archaeon
AGTGGCGATTCCGATGACGAGGTAGTGCGAAATCCCCCATCGAACCCGGTCGAGTTCATCCTGCCTGCAACCGACCGCGGGCTTGACATGGACGGAGACGGCTTGTTTGACTATCTGATCGTGGAACTTGCCGCACGCACGAGTGAACCGGGCAGATATTCTTTGACTGGTGAATTGTGCGTGCCGCTTGGAACGCACGAGACGCAGGGGGCGAGCGATAAGATCGGCACCGGTTTACACATCATAGAGATAGTACCTGCCGCGGTCCAACTGAACGAGAGCGTTCAGACGGTTGCGATTAATTTTGAGGGCGGAAGCATCCGCAATGATCAAATAAACGGACCCTACGAAGTCCGTATTTCAGTGAACAATGAGACATATAGCTTTGGTCGAGCATTCGATCACACGACAGGCGATTATGAGTATGCGCAGTTCGAACAACCAGACATGTTGCGCTCAGGTCCGGTGCGCTCGAAGGCGGATGCCACCGAACTGGCGCGAAAGAAAGCCGAAGAACTCGATATTGTGGTCGGGGAGGTGAACCACACCAGAATCCAAATAGACCAGAATCATGAGATATGGTTTATCGAGTTTAAGGGTGGGGAATTCGACGAGGTTTTCATGATTTATGGCGAAGACGATATCAGGCACTGGACTATGAAGGATAGGCGGCCAAAAGGTGTGTATGTTCCGTTCATCGGCGCGGCAGGCGTGTTTGCGATTGTGGCGCTGGTGGGCGCTCTTTGCTCGAGAAGGCGGCGGGGAAGTTGAGAGGATGATGTTGGTGACAGCTTATGAAACCAATGCGATGTGGGATGCAAAGTCGTCACCGAAAAATAACATATTGGTACGTGTTTAGCTAACTATAAGATTGCAGCTAAATACATGCGGAACCACGAGATTACACAGATTTTCACAAGATTTCTGTGTTAATCTCGTGAAATCTTGTGTAATCTCGTGGTTTTTCGCCTTGGCTAAACACATACACATATTGAAATTTCCTGGTTCTGACGTTTTCTGTGGTCGCTAACGGCATCCAAAAAAATCGCGTATGCAAAAAAACGCGGGCGCAATCGCTCTTAACTTTCTCGTCTCTCTCGACTTTGACCTTCTCGTTGTATCGGAGGAACGAGAAAGACGGGGGTGACGCCAGGGGCGCAAAGATTGGGAACCATAGAATCAGAAAAACGCTACTTTATTTTTCTGCAAGCCCAAAGCGAATTTATGAGAGAATTTGCGTGAAGATCGTGCAAAACAAACTATGAAACCAGCGTGGGCAGTTGTGAGCCACATCACACGCCCCATATTGCTTTTTGTGGCTGGATTTCGGCTTCTGCCGGCTGAAACGACGTTTTCGGGTGGAGTTGTGACATATTACCCCAATAATTTGACAGGATGCGATGATCGGGAGGATGATCGTACCTCAGATGATTTAGCGGCACTACCAACGACATTGATGCTTCACTGTCTTGTAGGTGTTTCGGACGCCACTTGTGAAATGATCATGTGAGCTGGATTGTCTCCTGAATGCTGCCTCGTGTTGTCGAAGT
>JAYEGG010000434.1:0-7102 GCA_034658995.1 Methanobacteriota archaeon
GTTTGATCAAAAACTGGCTTCCGACCCGGGAGGGCAGTTTTTACTCGATTTTTTGTGAAAAAATCGTGCAAGATGTCTGCTATCTTGGATGCATATACAACACCAGAACCAGAACCCCTGCAAATACGCCCGCCAAAATCCAGTCTCGACCGATTAACGCCCTGTTATAGTAATAGCACTCCCGATCCTGGTGATAACATCTTGATTCAAGAGCGTCAGCTAGTTCATCTGCTTTTCTGAAGGATTTACGTAGGAGTGGTACCATTGTAGCGGTAAAACCGGTTAAACCCTTTGGTTTGTAACCTCTTGCTGTTTGCGCCCGCAGAATGGTCTCTTTATCACGCATCAGCCCTGGCATGAACGTCATCGCCACCCGCACCATGAATGCAACATCGGCGCCATGCTTTCCGAGCGGTCTTAGAATGTGTGCGAGAGCCATGTTCAGCTCGGACGGGCTGGTCGTATGGATTAGTATTGTGGCGAAGAGTATCAGGAGCGCAAATCGCACTATGGCAAGTGTCCCTGCGTATATGCCACCTTCCACGGGTAGGTGGACTATAAATATCGCAACAAAGAATATCAGCATCGGTCTGAGCCTTTTCAGGAGACTGGTGACCGGTATGCCCGCGATATGCGCCAGCACCGGGATTGCGGCGGACAGCAGCCCGAGTCCGGGAGGACCTGCTAAATAGGTCAGGATGCCGATTCCGACAGTTGCGAGCAGTTTCGTGCGCGGATCAAGCGTATGGATGCACGAATGCCCTTTTCTGTAGCCGGTAAACATGATTACCACCCCTCCGCTTCATGTCTCCCGGACGCCCATGCCGGGTACTGGCTTTTCGTGCCAGTGAATGTTAGATTCCCCTGTTTCAGCACTGCGATCCGGTCTGAAATGTCCAGGACCTCCTTGATGTGGTGTGAGATGTAGATGATGGTCGCGTTTCCTGCAACTCCTCTGATGGCATCCAGAACCTTTTTTCTTGATTTTGAATCGAGGCTGGCGGTGGGTTCGTCAAGAACTATGTATTCCGGGTATATTGCGAGTATTAAAGCAAGGGCAACGAGTCTCTGCTCGCCTATGCTGAGTTGAAATGGTGAACGATCAAGAATCTCCATGTCCAGACCTGCCTGCGACATTGCAGAATGCACCCTTGCCTGCATCTCATCCTCTGGCACATCCACCCGCTTAAGCCCGAAAGTCATCTCTTTTCGTACGGTTTTTTCAAAGAAGAAGTCTTCTGGCTGTTGGAATAGAATCGCCACGTTTTCCCCGGGTTTCGGGGGCATGCCGTCCATGTTGATGCTGCCTGTGGTGGGCGTGTCAAGACCTGCGATGAGGCTTGCGAGCGTGGACTTTCCTGAGCCGATCCCGCCAACGATTCCGGTAACGCCCCCCTTCTCGATGGTGAAGTTGATATCGGTGAGAGCAGCAGTCGCCCACTCTGTGCCCGGCTCATAGACATGGCTCACGTTTACTTTAGTTCCCTTGCTACGTGGTTCTGGTTGCCTGGCAACCTCCGCAAATCCCGTAGGTCTTGTAGATCCCATAGATCCTGCAAATCCAAACCCCGCATCTTCGCGGGCAACGAGGGTTTCATGGTCGGTCTGCGAAATCCCACCTCCCGAGATGGTAAAGACCCTGGAGCAGTCAACCAGATCGCCCGGGTCATGCGTGATCAGGACGATCGAGGTGCCGGCGCTGTTCAGTCCGGACAGGGTCTTGATCACGTGTTTACGGCTACACGAATCCAGCATCGAGATTGGCTCGTCTAAAACGATGCATTCTGGCTCCATCGCCATGACCGCGGCAAGATTCACCAATTGCTTCTGCCCCCCGCTCAGAAGACTGATATTTCGATCTCTCAACCCCGTTATTCTGAGTATCTCCAGATATTTATCGATTCGACGGTCGATCGCTGGTTTTGGGACGCGGAGGTTCTCAAGACCGAATACAATGTCCTCTTCCACGGTTTCGCCAATCGCCTGGGCGTCAGGGTTCTGGAATACGATTCCTATCGATCTTCTGATCGCAAACAGGTTTTCCGAATCGCTGGTTGGCTTTCCGTTCACCCGGACAACTCCGCTCTGTGGAAGCAGCAGACCGTTCAGAAGTCGGGTAAACGTCGTTTTTCCAGAGCCGTTGGCTCCCACGATGCCAATACACTCGCCTTTTCCGATATGGATATCCACGCTCTTTAGAATCGGTTTTTTCTGGCGATAAAAATGCACGTCTTCCAGTTCAATCATTTGCATATCCAGTGCATCTCATTATATGCTTTTGTATACTGTTATATCCCATCATGCCTTATTTTGCTCCATTATATTCTCTATCCGCTTCGCTACAGCAAATGCAGCAACCAGCTTGATCATATCCCCGATCAGGAATGGTAGAACACCAATCATGGCAGCCTCCCGGATGGACGGTATATCTGCGACAATAAATAATTGCAGGACTCCGGCAGCATAGATCACTGTAAGACCGGCGATCATAGCAGTGATCACGACAATCGTACTTCTGCCAAGATTTTCAACGGTTAACCCGGTGATAAATGCACCCACAACAAACCCGATAAGATATCCGCCCGTAGGTCCAAGAATAACCCCGATTCCAGACGAACCACCTGAAAAGACCGGGAAACCTATGATCCCAAGCATCACGTACACCGCCATGCTGGTTGCGCCCCACCTGCTGCCCAGCACCAGCCCGGTCAGCAGCACAAAGAATACCTGGAGCGTGAGCGGCACAGGGCTTATCGGGATCGGGATTCGTATGAGCGCACCAACCGCAGTCAGAGCTGCAAACATGGATGCATAGACCATCGGTCTTACTCCGGGGTGTTCTGCTGGCATGGTATCAATCCTGATTGTTAACGTGTTTCTGGTTAATGGTTAACAATCATCTTTAAGGTTAACTGTGGCTCGACATAAACAAAGCTCCGGATTCGATCACAAAACACACTTAAAGATGTCCCCAGTCATCACCCACCCCACATCAAGCGTTGCGATATGGATCGGTGATTTTATGCACACCTCCCGAGGTCACACTGGCTTTTCCCCTACGATCACGCTCCGGTTTGCAACTGTTGGCACGTATGTTATCTCGGAAAATCCAACCGCATCCAGCACTTCTTCCATTTCAGTGATTGAATAACATCTCCCTTCAGTTAAAAACATTAACAGAACAGAATACTCGGCTACTGCCAGAGGACCGTCTTTTTCTGCATTCAGATGGGCGTCATGGATCAGTATCCTTCCACCAGGTTTTAAATTCCTGTATGAATTCTCAAGCAGCGTTTTAACCCCCCCAATATCCCAATCATGCAAAACGTGGGAGAAGAGGTGAATATCAAATCCGGGGGGAAACTCGCCCCTGAACATATCTCCTGCGATCACCCCGATTTTATCTGACAAATTCCTTTTATCTATCGAGTTTTTGGCGATCCGGTCAACCGGAGGCTTTTCAAAGACCGATGCCGACAGATGGGGGTGTCGGGATACGATAGCCGATGAATAGATGCCGGATGCGCCGGCAATATCCAGCAGCTTGTCATGCCCTGACAGATCGATTGTTTTTGCAAGAATCGGCGCAAGATACGCACCACGGCTATCCATGCCAGCAGTGAACGCTTCCGCAAAACCACCATCCTCCATTGCAAGCGACCACTCCTTTTCATCCTTACTTGCGCCCCAGTTCGCAGGTTTGCCAGTCTTCAGAACCTTCAACATCTCATCGCACACAGGTATTTCCTTCAACGAAGAGATGTAGGGTCCCAGAAACCACGGAGACGACTCCACCAGATGCTCTTTTGAAAGTTCGGTCAGATGATATCTGCCGTCATGTTCTTCAATCAAGTCCAGTGACCTGAAGAGAGTGAGCATCACATCCGCGGGTCTTTCTTCGATCTGCAATGATGAGCAGATCCCCTGCAGATCTGCTTCTGCCGGATTATTATCAAGCCATGAAAATAGATCAAGATGGGCAACCGCGGTTATAAACAGGTCATCAGCATAGACGCTATCCCTCAACCGGAGCAGATTGCTCGGGTCGGTCTGTGGAACTTCGGTCAATTTTCCGGTCATCCTATCTCTCTTTGTTTATCTGATTAGATAATGTCTCGTGGTGGTATTTGGAACGGGGCGAAACGCTTTTATAAGTTGGTGGTATGTAGATGTAGCATATCTGAGTTGATTATCATGACGAAACATCCCCCTACAACCAAAACTTATGTCGTTTCACGAACAATTCTCAGCGCGGGCATACTCGCAGTGCTACTGATGCTTGCGTGTGCGGGTGCGGCAGATGCTGCGTGTCTGAGTGATGAAAGTATGAATATGGGCACTGTCAAATTCAGAGGCGTGGTGACCGGAGAACCGACTATTGGTGCGATTGGTGCAGGTGGCGTCAATGTTCAAATCGACGAAATCCTTTCCGACCCCACAGGCAAGCTGACAGTTGGGGATGTGGGGACCGTTGGTTACCCCATAGTACCTCCTTTCACGGATGTTAGTGCCACGGTAGGAAATCGCGTGGAGGTTTGTGGAGAGTATCGCGACATCGACGAAATGCCGGATTGGTGGTCCGGGGCTGGAGAACACTGGGTATGGCTACATGCATCAGATCATTTTTATATGCCACTGTCGCCAACCGCCACTGCGTCCTCCGCCACCGGCGTACCATGTGACGAATATCCGGATGACGAAGATATATATGTTATGGGTGCAGGATTTACAGCTGGCACGGATGTACGCATATTTGTAGTCCTGGATCGGGATTGGAACGATGGCGATTCAATCCATTCACAGGGCGCGGTTGCAGTTTTGGGTGATGCCATATCTGCAAGTGGCACGGTGGGTCCAGTACCTGTCTGGCACGCCCCGCTCGCGCCCGGCGAGTATGATATCGTGATTGATGCGAACCGAAACGACGTCTACGACGCAGCAACGGATGGATTGGACCGCGGATCACCATGCTTTGTCGTGATCGCTGACGCACCACCCACCCCACCAGCACCGGTTCCGGCACTCGACCCGACCGGAATCATCGCTCTGATCGGATTGCTCTGTGTTATCGGGACGATTATGATTGGAAGAAGGTTCAACTAACCGACCCATTCTTCATTATCGAACCTCTGTTAAGCATGCATAACCCGTGCATAACACCTCCACGACAACAGCACCATACACGGAACACCGACCCGGCAGGCGCAGAGAAGTTTAAGACCGGAAGCCATCCACTAACAATCATGATGAAGATATACGCAGTTCTTGGCGATCCGATCGGGCACAGCATGTCGCCGGTCATGCATAACGCAGCATTCGAGGCGCTCGGGCTCGGGATGTCGGACCGGTACCACGCGTTTAACGTGCGCCAGTCAGATCTCGGTGATGCGATACGCGGGGCAAAAGCACTCGGATTCGGCGGGCTGAACTTAACCATCCCGCTCAAGGAAGAAGCATTGAAATGTGTGGATCCTGACCCGATTGCAGCGAGGATCGGCGCTGTGAATACGATCGATTTTAGTGATGGCATCAGGGGCTGTAACACCGATGGAATCGGGGCGTTGCGTGCGCTTAAAGATGCTGGCGTGGCTGTTGCGGACCAGACAATCATGATCATCGGTGCAGGCGGTGCGGCGCGTGCGATCGCATTTCAGTTTGCGTGCAGTGGCGGAAGGATCATTATCGCAAACCGGACGGTGGATCGTGCAGAGAGACTCGCCCGGGACGTGGAACTCGGACTTTCCGAACTTAAAAAGACCTCATCGATAAAAAGCATCGGTTTGGACCAGGTAAAAAGTGAGATCGCGGGTACCGATATCCTGATTAATGCGACATCGGTCGGGATGCACCCAAATATTGATGCGATGCCTGTGCCCCCGGATATCCTGCGCCCGGGACTCGTTGTCTTTGATATCGTGTATAATCCCCGCTGCACAAAGCTACTTTCAGAATCCCGGAAAAGGGGGGCAATCACCATTGATGGCGTGCAGATGCTTGTGCATCAGGGTGCAGAGGCGTTTTTTATCTGGACCGGGCGAGAGCCGCCGGTTGATGTGATGCGCGAGGCTGTGATCCGGGCGTTGCAGTGATGGGTTTGCAGCGGTTTGGGATTTAGTATGTGTTTAGCCAAGGCGAAAAACCACGAGATTACACAAGATTTCACGAGATTAACACAGAAATCTTGTGGAAATCAGTGTAATCTCGTGGTTCCGTATGTATTTAGCTGCAATCTTATAGTTAGCTAAACACGTACGGGATTTATAACTACTCAGGGGCACAATTGGAAATTCCAGTGAAATATACCTGTAGACCGTTGTTCTTTGCGCCATTGCGTCTCTGCGTTATTGTTTTCCAATTTAGGAGAGACGCGAAGAGTGTTGTCAATCTCAGTCTTCATGTCTTTCGGGTTGTTGTACATCCAACTGACCATTGTGGAAATCACGGGATTTCCGGACTGTGCCATACTCAGTCGTCACCGAAAAATAACATATTGAAATTTCCTGGTTCTGACGTTTTCTGTGGCCGCTAACGGTATCCATCGCGTATGTAAAAAAACGCGGGCGCATCTCTCTCAACTTTGCGTCTCTGCGACCTTGCGACCTTGCGTTGTATCAGAGGAACGAGAAAGACGAGGGTGACGCAAGGGCGCAAAGATTGGAAACCATAGAATCAGAAAAACGCTACTTTATTTTTCTGCAAGCCCTCAGGTATGTGGATTGGTCGCCTGATTGTGATTCTATGCTTTCCGGCAAGAAAAATAAGGCTCTCTGGTATCTTCCGTGATCGTGAACCCAAGCTCTATCAAAGTAACTATCTATTCAGCATCTTGATATGGGTTTTGCAGAGTTATTCCGGTCAGTTGAAAATATAATGAACCGGTAACTACTCAGGTATGTTGATTGGTCGTCCGATAGCGATCCTGTACTTTATGGCAAGAAAAATAACCGCAGAGGGCGCGGAGGTTCGAGAGAGTAGTTAACCGTTTATTTCCCCTCCGCGTCCCTCTCTCGCACTCTGCGGTTAAATTCCCGGGTTGGTTGCGGTATGCTCCATGTTCTGGATAGTCCCTGCATAGTGAAGTCCTCCGATAGTGGTTTTAGGT
>JAYEGG010000435.1:0-7053 GCA_034658995.1 Methanobacteriota archaeon
AAAAATCCCTGATTCTGATGAATTCTGTGGTCGATATCGGCAGCCCTCGTATGTGTGAAAAAGGGCGGGCGTATCCCTCCTTTGCGTCTCCGCGCCTTTGCGCCTCTGCGTTATATCGGAGGAAACGAGAAAGACGCAAAGATCGGGGACCACAGAAAACGTCAGAACCAGAAAAATCCTTCTGGTCGGGGACATGCCTTTGATCTTAAAATGGTGTCAGTTACCCCCCCTGATTTGAAGCGGATACATCAAGCGCAACGTCTCACTCAGCGAAATTGGGGGGAGGCGTTTTCTTGTGATCTTAAACCCTGCCGGCTTGCGGTTGGCAGTTTGTAAATCGTCCCCGCCACTACGCGCAGGTTACATTAAATACCATTGGCAGCGAGAGTACCGGACATGGATGTAACTAATTTATCAGAATTTCAGGATGCGGTGGACGCCCGTGAAAAAGAGTTTTCAGAAGTATCCAAAGCGATAGCAGGGTTGGAAGAATCGAAATATCAAGACAATGACGCCTATATGTCTGATTTTTATGAGCGTATCCATCTTTTCATGGATAAAACAACCGAACTAGTCGCATCATATCGAGAATACATCGCTGCGCTTGAGGATGCATGTACAGAACAAGGAGAATAGCTATCTACGGCAAAGGTGGGATTGGTAAGTCCAGCACAGCGTCAAACGTTGCAGCAGCGTGTGCTGACGAAGGGCGTTCGGTTACCATCATTGGATGTGATCCAAAGAGTGACTCCTCGATCACACTGCTAAGTGGCAGGCGGATTCCAACGGTGATGGACTTGATGCGGCAGGGGGTTGAGCTATGCGAGGAAAACATTGTTCATGAGGGTTATAAGGGCGTTAAATGCGTGGAAGTTGGTGGACCTGAACCAGGGGTCGGCTGCGCGGGCAGGGGCATCATCATCGCCGTGAATTTGCTGCAAAAGGTCACATCTGCCATCAAGGACAGCGATCTCGTGATCTATGATGTGCCCGGCGACATTGTGTGTGGCGGCTTTGCGGCGCCGATCCAGAAGAATCTGGTCAACGAGGCCTACATCCTCTCATCTGGTGAATACATGCCAATTTATGCTGCAAACAACATCGCAAAGGGACTTCAAAAACTGAAAATGCCGCTTAGTGGTGTGATCTGCAATTCAAGAAACGTTACACATGAAGAGGAGATCATAACCGAGTTCGCATCTGAAATCGGGAGTGAACTCGTTGCATTTATACCAAAAGACGACATCGTGCAGGAATGCGAGCGGGAAGGCTTCTCGGTCATCGAAAGAGCGCCGGATTCCGAAATCGCCGACGTATACCGAAAGCTTGCGACCGCGATCATGAATTGTAGTGAATCCACGACACCGGATCCGATGGATGATTCTCGTCTGCGTGAATTGATCAAAGTGTGAAAGAGTGTGGAAGGCTGCAAAATCATGAACAAACAGGTCGTACTTGATATTCTCACAAATATCCTGAAGTCACAGGGATACAGCGTAAAATTGCCTGATACTGGCGGGAATAGTCCGATGAACCTGCTGGACCCGAGTCCTGCTGATTCGATGGTCGATCTGGTGGTGGAAAAGGATGGAAATACAACATACATCCGGTGTGGAGCGACTGAAGATGATTTACAGCGTTTTGGAAGCACAGTACGCGGATCTGCCGACGCTTTATTCATATCTGACGAAATCACTGATTGGACTGGCGTTTTTGCAGATCAGCACAGGATCAGGACGTGGGATCGTGGCGAGCTTGAGACTCGCATAGGAAAGGCGATCCTCGCAGAGGCAGAAAGCACGTATTATGATTTTCTGGGATCCACAAGCTATGGTCATGACAGCTACGGCAGAAACAACAAAATTCTGATGCCAGAGAGTCTGGAAACTGCCACTCACACCGTTGACGATACTAACTCGCGTAATCTGCTCCAGTTGCGATGCGCTCCGATCATGGTGGATGAAAAACGCGCGATATCGACCGCGAAAGGGTTTGTTGGCAATATAAGGAATATCGCCATCGAATTTGTGCCTTTTTGGAATTACAAATGTGACGTTGACGGATATCAGCAGCATAAAACGAAGATGGTGCATATATCAGCCCAGAATCTGGGTGCGATCAACGCTCTCAATAAGCAGAAATACGAATACATAAATGAGATACACGATCAAATATCGGTTCCTTGTGATAATTACGTGATAAAAAGCTCGGTCATGACAAAAGAAGAAGCTGAGAAACTGATACTGGACGATGCGATCATGAGCAACACAAAAACCATGTCATTCACCAGTAAATCCGGCGATGCCATCATAACCGAGCACAAAACCATAAAACCAAGACCGGGAGATGTCACTCTCGAGGCTGAGCTGGTCTATCTGCCGTTCTGGGCGGTTGACGGTGCAAGCAGCAGCATCAAGATCAACGCCTGCAACGGTAGCGCTGCGACTGAACCGATCGACGATGATATCGAGTTTCTGTAGTTGTACTGGCAGCAACAGTCTTTTTACGTGTTCCAACTGATTTGATTCACACGGAGACCTGCAAAACATGCTTCCTACAGACTTAATCGACCGCGCCCGCGCTGGCGGATGCACAAAAAAGGATGCAGCACTGCTCACCAACGCACCGCTTCCCGAACTCTTTGGACTGGCAGATGAGCTACGCGCAGAAGCAGTCGGCGACACCGTGACATACATCCTCAACCGAAACATCAACTTCACGAGCCAGTGCATCGGAACGTGCCGGTTCTGCGCATTCAGAGACCCGGGCGGCTACCGAATGAACCTATCCGAGATCCTTGAGAAGGTGCATGAGGCGGTCGGCACCGGCGCAACCGAGATCTGCATCCAGGGCGGGCTTCTCCCCGATATGCGGCTGGATGGCTACTGCGAGATTCTTGAATCGATCAAATCCGAGTTTCCGGACATCCACCTGCATTCATGCTCGCCGATGGAGGTTTACCATGCGGCAAGAGACGGTGTGGGCACCAAAGACGCGCTTGTTGCGCTAAAAATGGCTGGGCTTGACACGATGCCTGGAACCGCAGCAGAGATCCTTGTGGACCGGGTGCGCGAAAAAATATGTCCTGACAAGCTGAATACGGAAGAATGGGCAAGTGTCATCAGAAACGCACACAATCTCGGCATCAGAACAACTGCAACGATCATGTACGGACACATCGAGACTACGCAGGATCGAATCGAGCATCTCTTCCTGATACGGGATATCCAGAAGGAGACCGGAGGGTTCACAGAGTTTGTGCCGCTGCCGTTCATGCCGCACAACAACGAACTCGGAAGCGAGATGCTCGAGCGCGGCAATTACGGCATCACCGGAATCGACGACCTGCGAATGCACGCGCTCGCACGAATCGTGCTCCACACCCACATCAAAAACATTCAGGCAAGCTGGGTGAAACTCGGGACAAAACTCGCCCAGTACGCACTCCACTGCGGCGCAAACGACCTCGGGGGGACACTCATGGAAGAGAAAATATCGAAATCAGCAGGAGCAACGTCAGGCGAATACATGGCGCCCGCGGAATTTGACTGGATCATCAGAAAGGCGGGAAGGGTGCCTGCGGTGCGGGACACGCTCTATTCGCATCAACAACAAACTTTTCACAAAAGTTTGACCAAAAACTGCCCCCCGGGCGGGGTGGCGACTTCAATCACCACGGATTGATGAAGTGCGGGTCATTTCATACGGAGACTTCCGATGGCTGAAAATCTACCTGTAAAAAACGACTCTCAAATCCTCATTTACCAGACCGAAGGCGGTCAGACTAAACTAGATGTCCTGCTCGAGGATGAGACTGTCTGGCTGACACAGAAATTGATGGCGGAGTTGTTTCAGACCACGATTCCAAATATCAATATACACATCAAGAACATTTTCGAAGAAGGGGAACTTGATCCCGATTCAGTTATTAAGTTTTTCTTAACAACTGCTGCCGATGGCAAAAATTACAGAACAAAATTATACAGCCTGGATATGATCATCTCTGTCGGTTATCGCGTAAAATCCCATGTTGCCACCCGATTCCGCCAATGGGCAACCCAGCGACTGCGGGAATATATTGTCAAAGGTTTTGTTCTTGACGATGAGCGGCTGAAAAACCCGGATCAGCCCTTTGATTATTTTGATGAACTTCTGCGCCGTATCCAGGACATCCGCACATCCGAAAGGCGTTTTTACCAGAAAATAACCGATATCTACGCCACAAGCATAGATTATGATCCGACAACCAGAACCAGCATCAATTTTTTCAAGACCGTGCAAAACAAACTCCATTGGGCAATCACCGGCAAGACTGCCGCTGAAATCATTTATGACCGGACAGATGCCGACAAACCGAATATGGGGCTTACCAGTTGGCGGGGTGAGAAAGTGCGCAAACAGGATGTTATTACCGCCAAAAATTATCTTGATGAAGCTGAGCTACGTGGGCTTAACAACCTCGTTGAACAATATCTCGTCTTTGCCGAAGGACAGGCGATGCGTCGCATTCCTATGCACATGAACGACTGGACAAAGAAACTAGACGGCTTTTTGCAGTTGAACGACCGGAATATTCTGGAGCACGCAGGAAAAATATCGCATGAGATGGCTATGGAGCTTGCGGAAACAGAATATGAAAAATTCAGCCGGGAGCGCATACAATACAGCGACTCAAAAGATAGTGATTTTGATGAGGCTGTCCAACAATTAGAGATTATGAATACCAAAGCGGAGGATCAATATAATGACTAACGCAGCCACAATCGGTGTTGTTGGCTACCATAACACCGGGAAGACGACTCTCGTCTGTAAACTGATTGAACAATTAGTAGAGCGCGGATATTCCGTGTCCACGGTAAAGAATATTCCTAAAGACGGATTTTCGATGGATGCCGAGGGAAAAGACACATGGAAACATGGTGAATCTGGTGCCGGGGTGGTTGTCGCGAGCACTTCTGATGAGACTGCTTTCATCATGAAGACTGGCATGCCGCTTGAGGATATTCTGAGAATCACAGACCGCATGACGTCCCCTGATGTGATACTTGTTGAAGGACACAAGACCGAGGCAATACCAAAGATTGTTCTTGGTGAGATGCCGATCGAGGGTGAGGATGACGTGCGCAGGCACGATCCCGCAACCGACGACTTCAATGGTCTTCTCAGTTACATAATAGAGACAATCGAGATCAAAAAGGTGTGCAACAAACTTCCGGGGATGAATTGCGGAAAATGCGGATACGATGACTGCATGAATATGGCAGAGGCGATATTTAGGGGGGAAAAGGCAATATCGGATTGTCTGATGCAGGGAGGATTTATGAGGGCTACCGTTGACGGAAAAGAGATACCGATGGGACCATTTGTTCAGGATATCGTCTCAAAGACGATTTTTGGGATGGTTGCGTCCCTGAAAGGCGTTGATTACACAACGATAGACGCAGACATAACGATCGAGATAAAACATGACCAAAAGTAGATTGAAAATCGGTGTATTCGGGTGCGGTGCGATCGGGAGCGCGATATGCCGCGCAATCGACAAGGGGGTGATTGATGCGGATCTTGTCGCGATATGCGACCGGGATCCTGCGATAGAGCACCTCGCAGACTCGCTTGCCACCCACCCCGAGGCGATGAACATCCGCCGAATGGCGAAATCCGTGGACATCGTTGTTGAGGCGGCATCACAGAACGCGGTGCGCAGGATCGCGCCAGCAGTGCTCTCGGCAGGATGCGATCTCCTGATCATGAGCGTCGGCGCTTTCTCGGATGCGGAACTCCTGGACAGTCTGAAGGATCTGGCGCTGCGCAACCGCTGCAGAATCTATATTCCGTCGGGTGCGGTTGCCGGAATCGACGGCATCAAATCCGCGAAAGTCGGCGGGATCGCGTCCGTTGTGCTTACGACAAGAAAGCCGCCGGCAGGGTTTTCCGGTGCGCCTTACGTTGAGGAACGGGGGATTGATCTTTCGTCGCTCACTGAGGCGACACTGCTCTTTGAGGGGTCTGCTGCGGATGCTGTGCAGGCATTCCCTGCGAATGTGAATGTGGCAGGCACGCTCAGCCTTGCAGGCATCGGATACGGGGATACGATGGTCAGGATTATTGCGGATCCGGGGACCACGCGAAATGTTCACGAAATTGAGGTTACAGGGGAGTTTGGCGTGCTGACTGTTAAGGCTGAGAACCTACCGTCACCCACAAATCCGAAGACGAGTTACATCGCGGTATTGTCTGCGATAGCGACGCTAAAGAAGCTTACAGAGCCTGTGTGGGTCGGGACATGATCTCTTCGGATCTCCGGACGATTAGGGGCATCACCCGGGTGTGCTCACGTTTATGTATCAATGGCACACAAGTTTACGTGATATGATGCGGTGCATAGCGATCGCAGGCAAAGACCTTACAGCCGAGTTCAGGACGAAACAGATGCTGAACTCAATGATCGTATTCGCGCTGCTCATCATACTGGTTTTCAGCTTTTCATTTAAGAATTCGATCGGCGATTATGACCGGATCACCGAACTTGCCCCGGGAATTCTCTGGATCACATTCATATTTGCAGGAATGCTCGGATTATCCAGATCGTTCACGCTTGAGCAGGAGGAGAACTGTATAGAGGGGCTGAAGCTCTGCCCCGTTGACCGCACCGTGATCTATGTCGGAAAGATGCTGTCCAACTTCGTGCTGATGGTGATCATGGAGATCGCCACCATACCAATATTCATGGTTTTATTTAATTACACATTGCCAAACATGTTCTGGCTTGCACTGGTCATATTACTCGGAACAACAGGTTTTCTCGCTGTTGGCACGCTGCTCTCGGCACTGACACTGAATACACAGGCAAGGGAGCTTCTGCTGCCGGTAATCATGTTTCCAGTGATCTTCCCATTGATCATGGCGCTGGTGCCTGCAACAGCAAAGGTGCTTACCGGAGAATACGTCATTCCCGAACTCAGGATACTGTGTGTGTTCGATATTGTCTTTTTTGTGGTAGCTACGGTCGTTTTTGAGTATGCAATCGAGTGAATTTACCGTAGCTCGCTTGAT
>JAYEGG010000436.1:0-1528 GCA_034658995.1 Methanobacteriota archaeon
GTTGTGACAAAGCGTGTTGTTGTCGGAGGAACGCCCGCAGATCAATCGCACCGGATGCTGCCCGATTCTACACACTCTTCAACACCTCACGCAATGCGAGCAGATCCAGCTGCGATTGTGGCTTTATTATGCATTTGACCGGATCAGAAAAGAGAATATTCTCCCTGACGAGATATGCAATCTCCGGCGTAATTATTTCATAAGCATAAGAGCGCTCTTCCGAAAATTTATCAAGAATTTCCTTTACACGGTCGTATTTCAATTCTATCTCTTCTCCTTCGAAGAGAACTTTCTTGCTTACGATCGTAAGCACCCCTATTCGCTGTTTTATCTCGCCTGTTCTGAGCATGAGCATACTCCGGAGCACATCTTCGATCTTCTTCCCGCTTACTTTCGCATTGATCAGTTTAACAAGAGACACCGGCTTTCCGCCAACGTTCTGCCATATCATCTCCCTCTCTTGATCATCGAACCCATAACCGTCCAGAAAGCCCATCGTCCGTTCGTAATCAAAATCATCCACCAGCAGATAGTCACATCTTCCCTTTAACATCGCCTCGCTGTAAACTTGCTCGAGGAAGAGTGAATCCGAAGTCATAACGAAGACGTGTGCCAGATGCAGCTCCTTTGTTAATCGCACAAAAAAATTGAATAATTTGTAAATCAGATATCCATCAATCTTCATATCCCCGATCACCTGCAACTCATCGATTATCAGCACAGGAACACGTCCACTTTCATAAAAAGCCCTGAGAACAGTCTCTATGTAAACGAATGCATCCTCGATCTCTTTTTCCTTAAATAACTTCAAGAAGGTATCCTTTGGTATCGGGATTCCATTGTAGCTTTCAGGCAGAACAGCAGCTATCGGCTTTAAAAACTCTTTTATTTGTTCATATCTTGCAACATGTTCCACATCGAAGAGAACTTTTATGAAATCATCGTAATTGCGGATGAATCTGCCTCTCAAGTTTATGTAAAATACCTTGTGATCCTCTGGCAGCTGGTCAACCAGGTGAGTGACCAGCGTGGTCTTTCCAGAGTTTATGGGTCCGTAGACAAATGTGATCAGAGAGGGTTCGGAGTCCAGGATATCCCTGATCTCTTTTGTCTCATTTTCCCTATCGTAGAATTCGATTCTTTTCATGCTCTCTTAATCGCGTCCGATCGATCATAATTCTATCGTGCCGCCAGCCGCCTGCAGGATCATGAGAGTGCCCGGGCGAGGTGATGTGGTAGTCGCGATTGACATCAGCGACGGCGAGCATCGTGGGGTTGCACGAGGCGGAACCGCCGGCTGCGAATGGCAAGCGTGATCGCGGCGTCTGCGGGGTTGAGGTCGCCTAACTGCTGCGTGTCGCCAGCCCACGGCTGCATGAGCGGGAAGTGGTCGGCGCCTGCCAACATGATGGATCATTTTCTACATCCGGGATGCGGGGCAGGCGAAAATCGGCTCTTGGATCACAAGGTACTCTGAAAAGGCTTCTGACGCAGGAACCGGTACTCCGTCTTCAGCCAACCCCTGCAC
>JAYEGG010000437.1:0-6989 GCA_034658995.1 Methanobacteriota archaeon
AGACATCCTTTGAAAACCACAGAATCTATCAGAATCGGCAAAAAGCATGGTGAAACTCATCTTCAGTCTTTCTGAAAATATACAGAAAAAAGTATCCGCTTCAGATTAGAGGGTAGCTGACACCGTTTTAAAATCAAAGGCATGTCCCCGACCAGAAGGATTTTTATTCTTTGCGCCACCCGCGTCTTTGCGACCTTGCGTTCTTGTTTTTCAATTTAGCGAGAAAGGTGCAAAGGCGAGAGAGACGCGAAAGGGTGTTGTTAATCTTTGTCTCCACGTCTTTCGCGTGTGCTTGCATCCAACCGACTATCACAGTATCGCCCTGTTTTTTGAAGTGGATACGAAAAAACCCAATCTGTGTTTATCAGCGTTGATCTGTGGCTAAAAGTCATGTCAGCCACAGATTAACACGGGTTTCACTGATTTAAGGCAACACCTAAAGGTCCCCCACACCGCACCCCTGTGCCCCGGACCGAAAAACCAGGGAAAGTCGGGCTCACATCTTTGCAACAAGGTCTCTGCGAGTGATGAATCCGACCAGATCCTCTTCGAGGTTGAGCACAGGGACTCCACCGTATCCATACTTAAGCGCGATATCCACAACCTCTGATACGTGGGAGTTTGTGTACACGGTTTTGACACCGTGACTCATAACATCAGCCGCTAGCATGTTCTTGACCCGACTATCCTGCTGGTTTGCAGTAACCATGTCACGGATCGCCCGCATCGCCTTTGCTATATCCTTCTCGGTAATGATTCCTGCCACCTGATACTCATCGACCACCGGAAGCCGCCCGATATCCCGGTCCATCATTATTCTTCGCAAATGAACAACACGATCGCCCGGTGCGGCAGTGATCGGCGGGTTCATGAATTCAGCGGCAAATCCGTCCATACCACATGTCTTCAGGATCTCTTCCGGCGTGACCCAGCCAATAATCTTATCACCATCCATCACAAAAAGTATGCCTCGCTGTTGCTGTAAAATTGATATGGCGTCGTTCACCGCCATCTCGGGCGGAACTGTGGAATAAGCATCATCGACCGCTGTTGCGACATGTAATGATGATGCGGGCATTCCCGGTTTTCTGCTCGTGCCAAGTGCGCGTGCAATGTTTCGCATCGTTAGCACACCCATGAGTTTGCCCTTGTTTGTGACCAGTAACCGTCTGGTCTCGTGCTTGCTCATAAGGTCCATTGCATGAGATAGATTCTCCGACTTCTCTATGCGCACCGGCTTTACCATAATTTCAGATACATTCATAATTATTCTCCAAGCATAATGATCCCTCGGAGTATACTCTCCTGATCCAGGATCCCGATAACATCAGATTCAGCATCAAGAACTATGATGCTGTTGATAAGTTCATCGACCATTGTCCGCGCCGCATCGGTTGCGAGACCATCCCTCGGAATCGTTATCAGTGGCGTGGACATAATATCCTCTGCAACGACCGGAACTTCAAGAAACTTCTTGTCTCTGCCACGGGGGTCCGATGCACACCCAAACGCCAGATTGGAATTTGTGATCATGCCGATCGGCTTTCCACCGTATTCAAGAACAACGACCCGGTCCACATCCTCGGCATCCATCGTATGTATGACGTGCCCAACCGAATGCTGGCGGTGCACGACTGCAATAAAATCAGACATGATGTCACACGCACGTATATCTGCCGGATGCTTTGAGATGTGCAGGATCATGTCCCACTTGGTAATGATCCCGTGCAGATCCTCATCGCGGACGACAAGCCCACCGATGTCATTCTCAAGCAGCAGTTCACATGCTTGTGGCAGTGTGGCATCAGGATATATGCCGATCAAAGACTTTGTCATGACCAACTGGACTGGAATCTGGTCGATCGGGCGCCTACGCCACTGCGGCTCTGCCTGATTAAGCCTGCATGTGATATCGGCTTTGGTGAGCATGCCGACAGGCTCGTCATGCATCAGCACCAGCAACCTGCTGATCTTGTGGCGAAGCATCAGGTTACGTGCCCGCGAAAGTGGTTCCCCCGGTGTAACCGCGTACACCTGGGTGCTCATTATATCCCTAACCCTCATCTCAGTCATGTTGTTATTACGTCATTCCATTGTCTATTGCTTCAGTGTAGCTAACGCCCGGACAATGTCTCTTTCAGTTACTATTCCTGTGAGAACACCTTGATCGATGATCGGAATCGAACCCACGTTATTTGCATCCATCATACCGGCAACCTCGCCAAGATCGCAATCCGATGTAGTCCAGATAACATCCCGCGTGATTAACGATTTAACAGGTGTCGCCAGTGCATCTTCTATGCCGTTTGCACCCTTTTTAAGTGCTTCGCCGCTGCCAAGAAAACGCAACATATCAAAAGCGGTGGCAATCCCGAGCAATATCCCATTTTTGACAACCGGGAGCCGTCTGAACTTGTTATCGACCATCAGTTTGCCCGCAGCCCCGATTTCGACGTCCGGTTCGACGGTTGTTACATTTGTAGACATGTACTCATTTATAGTGACACCAACCTTGACATCTGCAATCAGGCGCATGAAATCCTGTTCAGTCAAGATTGCAGATACGCGTTTAGCCTCACCAATGATCGGCAGGCACCCGACCGACTCATCATACATCAGCTTCAGCGCATCGCTGATTGAGGCGTTCGCATCCAGATACGGAACCTCAGTATTCATGATCGCACGGATCTCCTCGTTGACCGCGGCAAGTAGATTGCCATCAAACCGGTTGGTGACAAGTAAGTGTCTTGGTCCGCCGCACAGAAAATCAACGATGTCCTTGCATACGATGATGCCTTTCAACTGCTGTGTGCCGGCATCCGCTATAGGAATTCTTCGGAATCCATGTTCAAGCATCGTTCTGACCGTAGTCATGATCGGTGTGGTCGGTGGAACCGTCACAACGTCCTCGGTCGCAACTGCCAGCACATCACCATAATGCGTTGCAATGTGTGAGTCAAGCCCGTTACCGCCCCTATCCAGCGCGCCCCGGACCCCCATTGGTCGGGGTTTGTTTGTCGTCTGCTGCCTTTTCATTTCATCACCATTGGTAAATGTATTCATGCATGTTCAAGGTGCATTTAAAACTTACTACCAACCTGACCCAAACCTTGCCGATCAACTCCCTGTAGCGTACGGATCACACGCCATGATATCTATGGCGTAACCTAATTTAAAGTTGATGGTCTGGGATGCCTGTGTGATTGCATGGTCAACGCGACATCCGCAAGTACTCTCGCGCATCCGCGGTTGCCTCGCGCATGAGAATTATTGCATGGACTTTTCAGAGGTTTTTGAGCATGACCACCAAAAGTGTTAAAACAGACCCGGCATATAGTATGTGCTACTTGCGTTGATGTGCTAACGTAATGATATAATGTGGAGATTCGTATCCGATATGTATAGGTACAATGATTCGGTTAATGATGGGGATGAGAGACTTGTACAGCGGTTCCCGCATCGACGTACAGTTCAGGCAAGGTGACTTGTATGCAGAACGATGACCAGAATGGCGATAAAAAACCGCAAGCGCCGTATATCATCATAGGTAGTGGCAGGGTTGGGTCTGCGGTCGCCAGAGAGTTGACCAAGCGGAATAAGAAAGTCGTGATGATCGACAAGGACGTCAGAAAGGTAGAGACTCTGCGTGAACAGGAGTTTGAAACCGTTGTGGGGGATCTCAATGACCCCCATCTGCTTGATCCAATCGACATCAAGAGCATAGAAACCATACTGGTGCTGAGTTCCGATGTTGCGGCAAATAGCAGTGCGATTGCCACGATAAAAAGGATCTCCAAGGACATCCAGGTGATTGCACGCGCCCCGAGCACTGTTGCAAAGAGCGAACTTGAAGATGCGGGTGCAGACAGCGTAATCGTGCCGCCGAGGATCGTTGCGGACGCCACGATCCGGATCATCGAGCTCGCCGAGTCTGCCAGAGATGCATCAAACATTCTTGATATTCTGCGCTCGATTGGCGATAAGAAACTCGCGATCGTGTTGCACGACAACCCGGATCCTGACGCCATGTCAAGCGCAGTCGCATTAAAAACAATTGCCGCAAGCGTTGGCGCAGAATCCGAGATCGTGTACCGGGGGGAGATCGGGCACCAGGAGAACAAAGCCTTCGTGAATCTGCTCCATATCGGTATGGACAAGCTCGATGGGCACAACGAACGCTCGATAAGCGATTTTAAGAAGATTGCGATGGTTGACTGCTCGCTACCGGGCGAAAACAACCTGCTTCCAAAAGATACCGTCGTTGACATCATCATCGACCACCATCCTGTGGATATGAAGAAGATACATGCTGATCACGTCGATATCCGTCCAAACAGCGGGGCTACGGCGACAATTCTGACGAAATACCTACAGGAGATGGGTATTCCAGTCGACAAAGACCTTGCAACCGCGTTGTTGTACGGCATCCGCACAGATACACTTGGATTCAAGCGGAACGCAAATCTTGTTGATCTAACTGCTGCGGCATTCCTGTACCCACTTGCAGACCACGAGATCCTGAACCGGATCGAAACACCGGCGATCTCGACCGAGACGCTGGAGACGTTCGGGGAAGCCATACGGAACCGGAAGGTCAAGGGCAGCTATCTGGTCACGAATGCAGGCATCATCCGGGACCGGGACGCACTTGCCCAGGCTGCTGACTACCTGCTGAACCTCGAAGGGGTCACAACAGTTCTTGTGTATGGAATCGGGGATGATTGCATACACATCTCAGGAAGGAGCCGTGACATCCGGCTGAATCTCGGAGATGTTATGCAGAGAGCATTCGCTCCGGCAGGCTCCGCTGGAGGACATGCGACCATGGCTGGCGCTCAGATCCCACTTGGAGTGTTCAGCGACACAAGGGATCGGCAGGCACTGATGCGAATGGCAGAGGAAGTGGTGATGAAGCGATTCTTCACAACAGTCGGCGTCGAGAACGGTGATGAGTGACGTCTTAAAAAAAATCAGTGTAATCAGCGTTAATCTGTGGCTAAAAACTCATATCCAACACTGATTTACATAGATGACCCCGATTGATAGTTATCTGATTGTCACACGTTACTTGAGCGATCGATTTTAACAAACCCCGCTCACAAGTAACTGAATGGCACGAACCCATGCAATCGACGTGAAACGCCCATGGCTTTTTCAGATAGTGTCGTTCAGAGCGTTTTTTTTTTTGGCAGATCAGTGATCGCGGCCCATGTCACGTTCCACCACACCACCCTCCAGACAGATCGTCTGCGTGGGGTACGCAATCTCAACACCCATCTCTTCGAGGAGGCGCATGATCTTGAGGTTAAACCCCTCGCGAACCGCAAGGAACTCAGCCCACACCGTAGTATTTGTGAAGCAGTATATGAAGACATCAAGCGAGTATGCGCCGAAATCTGTGAAGTGAACCATGTAGAACGTGTGATCGAAATCAGAGTCTTCTTTTATGATCTGTTTGATCCCCTCAACAACTTCTCCCATCTGTTTCCTGCTCGTTTTGTACGATACGCCGAGATAGAACTTTATCCGCCGCTTTTCCATCCGGGTGAAGTTTATAATGTCGGATCTGATGAACCGGCTGTTCGGAACGGTCACGAGCGCCTGATCAAACCTGCGTATCCGCGTGGACCGGAGCCCCACGTCCTCAACAGTCCCCTCCACATCCCCAACCCGGATCCAGTCGCCGATATGAAAAGACCGGTCGGAAAAGACCGTGATCGATCCGAAGATGTTACTCACAGTCTCCTGCGCTGCCAGAGCAAGCGCAAGCCCGCCGACGCCGAGACCCGCCAGAAGCGATGCGATGTTGTACTCAAGGTTATCCATCATGGCAAGGATCGTGATCGTCACCACAACGACCTTGAGGCTCTTTATGAGCAGCGGCGCCAGTTGCTCATCAAGTTTCGTCTCGGTCTTCCGCGTCACCTTATACAGATGGTATGCAACAACATTGATCAGGTTGAGCATGAGCAGGAGGAATACGAACGTGAATGCAAGCGTAAAGAAGAAATGACGAATCCATGCGATATCCAGTATCCCCATCTGATCCGGAAGATGCAGCGAAGCGACGGCAGCATAGATTCCACAGACCAGGATCATGTAGCTGAGAGGCGATTTGAACGCAACTACGAGCAGGTCATCAATCTCAGTCTCCGTCTTTTTGGCAAGCTCTGCCAGCCTCTTCTCGAAGATGTAGATGCTGAGTTTTCGCAAAGTCAGGGTGAGAAAGATGATTAGAAAGAAAACGATCATGTCATCTGGTGAAACACCAAATGAATATTGGTCAAACATGCTCCCGATGCTTTCAAACATGATTATATCATTTATTGTTGATGGCTTATGAATTTTTCACACACCCTTCCGGTGAGACTTCCCTGGGTTCACCCCGCTACCGGGCGCGTTTTACGCAGCCACCCCGAACGTTGGACGCGCCCGGGTCCAGTCACCATCGCTGTCCGTATCAAGCCCGTCGGTCCGCCGCTGCCATGATTTGCCCTCAGTCGAACTCGTGTAATCGATACTCCGGTCAACTTCCTCACCATCATGATACAGCAGCACCTGCCCGCCACTGTTATCAAGCTGTATCGCAGTTGTCAGATAATATCCGTGCGCCGCGATCATCTCGCCTGCCGGAATTTCGTGCGCATCACCATCCTCGTTCTTGATAACCCAACCACCAATATCAACAGGCTCATTGCCGCAGTTGTACAGTTCCGTGGTCTCATTCCCGCGATCACGCCCGATCGGATTCGGCATCAGTTCGTTCACAACGATTCTTGCAGCGACAACCGGATCTGTGCCGGGTGTCGGGTCGGGTGTGGGTTCAGGTACCGGTTCCGGCATATCCTTCGACCCGTTTTCTGATCCGTTGCCGGGTTCACCTGCCCCGGCGCCCGCAACCGTCAGCAAGAAATCACGTTCCGCAAAGTTATCAGATGGATCCCGGCATGTCACCATGACGCTGTGCTGCCCCGCCTGAAGCGGGTTGT
>JAYEGG010000438.1:0-6987 GCA_034658995.1 Methanobacteriota archaeon
GAGTAAGAGATGCCCTCCCAGGTTGGAAGTCAGTTTTTGATCATACTTTTGTGGAAAGTTTGCATGTAATGCCTGACTCAGGATAGTCTTGATATGAGAACAGTGCAGCAGTCCGGACAGTCAGGTGCGTCTGGGCAATCGCGGAAGACCACCCAGTTTTGATCATGCCTTTCCGCTTCCAAAGACCTTTGCGAACAAGCTACCGCTCTTCTTCTTTTCAGGTGTCTTCTGCTCCTTTTGCTCTTTTCGCTCAACCTCTGAAACCCGGGGAACTTGGGCTTCAGGCTCTTTTATCTCTTCCACCGTCTCCACATCGTCAGGCTCTTCCCCCCGGTCTGGCGCAAACAGCGGCTCACGCACCTCAGGCACCCCGCGTCCGGTCACAGAGACTGATTCCCCGCCGTGCCGGCTTTTGCGAACCCGTATCTCCACGATGATGGGGCGCTCGATGTCGCCGCTCACGACCATGGCAACACCGGGGGGCAGTCGCTTGATCTCTGCCTCTGCCTCAACGCTGATCCCTTCAAGTCCTTTCCGGATCGCCTGCAGGTCGTTTGGATTGGTGACTTTCAGGATGATCTGGGTGTTGCATTGTGACAGAACGTTCTTGTCGATGCGTGCCGGGCGCTGTGAGATCACCATCATGCCAAGCCCGAACTTCCTGCCCTCTGACGCGATCGTTCGCAGAATGTCGGTGCTCACGGTCTTGGCAAAGCCCTTCTCAGGGCAGTAGTTATGCGCCTCCTCAAGCACGAGCATCATCGGCGGAACCACATTGATTTTTCTTGCCTCAAAGAGTTCCTCGCACAATCTTGCGACGATCATCGCCTGCATATCAGGAACAACTCCTTTCATGTCGATGATCGAGCCTCTTCCCGGCTGGACAAGATCATGGATCGGTGTTGGATGTTCAGAGAATATATCTGCATCCCTGATTGATTCAAGAGCGCTCAAAACGCTCCATTTTGCGTTGCTGCTGCTGTTGCCGACCTCAAAGACGATGTCATCGATCGTGTAGGTGTTTGCCTCAGCCCGGATCTTCTGTATCGCCTCGTAGACCACGCCCATCTGGGTGCCTGACTGGCTGCCAAGAATCTTTGAGAGGTCGCCTGCTTTGAGATTGACACCATTAAGCCTGAATACGTGGTCCGCATCGGGATTAAGCACCCGGTCAACCGGCGTGTACACGGTCAACTGGTCAGTATATCCCAGCGGCGATACATTGAATCGCCCGAAATCGCCTTCATGCGCGGGATCCGCAGGCTCCCTTAACGAGGTGTACTCGCCATGCGGATCGATGATCAAAAGCGGGATCCCCTGATCAAGGAGTTCTTCCATGATCACACCCGCTGTGTACGACTTGCCGCTGCCTGTGCGTGCAAGAATGCTCACATGCTTCTGCACAAGGGTGTCGGCATCGAGCTGCACCGGTATCTGCTGCCCCTCAAGAAGCCCGAGATACACGTTTCCACGCCGGAGCCCGAGCGTTGATGCGATCAGTTCGGGATCAGCCCGAAACACCTTGTCCCCCGGGCTAAACGGCGTCTTTGGCACCCGCAAAACCCGGTTCTGCCGCGATCCGATGACCATCGCCTTCGCGATCACGCGATCAGCCCCCACCTCGTCCCTTTTGTCAAGCGCACTATCGATTGTGACATCCTCGTTCGATCTGGTGATTGCAACCACCTGTGCGAGCGTCCAATCATCTGTTTCGTGCCAGATCTTGAGATACTCGCCCTGTTTTGTCGTGGGATCCGAAACCACGAATCTGAAATCCGCAAAACCCGTTTCTCCAAATATGGTACCGATCGAATCTATAAGCATCGGTGATACATCTCATATTTCACGGTATAAATGTTTGGCTTTATGCTTTTTCAGC
Source organism: Methanobacteriota archaeon (assembly GCA_034658995.1). Classification (GTDB taxonomy): domain Archaea; phylum Halobacteriota; class Methanosarcinia; order Methanosarcinales; family Methanogasteraceae; genus Methanogaster_D. Next base: position 1,880 of record JAYEGG010000438.1, read on the forward strand.
GCACTTAAATATCATGGCGCATGGTATCTGGGGTGCATGGATGATGGTTGGGGCTTGAGATTGCACACCTGGAAATTTGGGAAGTTCAGTTGCATGGAATTAGTTGATATGAGGAGCGGTGGGGTAAGCTAATGCATGTGGTTTGTGTTGACTTTCAGGGAGATCCGGACGATTGTTAGTTACCGTGAAAGTTCCGGTTCTTCGTTTTAGCAAACGTCTATGGAAAGCGTGGGTACAGGATCATATCCCTGCTACATGACACTCCACACAATCTACCAATCACACCGGGCTTGCCTGCCCCCAGTAGTGCGCATGCAGATCGCGGCACCACCTGCAGAATAAAAGGTCCTCTCCCACGACCATCGTCGAATGGTCCATGCTGCCGTCTGTGAACGGCAGTTTGAATCCGCCTCCGAGATCTGTTACCGCACTACAGACCGGAATGATTGGAAGCGTTCTGATCTCAATTGTTTGCAGATCCACACCATCGTCCGCAGTCCTATACTCATCCACAATCGCGGAGACCTTCTCATGATACGTCTCAGGAAGGATCGCTCTGATGATAACGCCTGACCTCGCCTTACGAACGGCCACTGGAACTATCGAGTCCATCAAACCATCGATCATCCCGCAGTGGTATCGCTCTGTATTTTGCATCCTCTCCTTCATGAAATTCATCGTCTCGATTGTGCCCTTGATGAATCTGGCGCCAGAGAGATCGCCGAACCGCATGATAAGTTCGCGGGGGATCGGGGCGGTGTCATGGGTGCGGAAGTAGTCACTATTCTCGTAGACAAAGTCGATTCCGGGCAGGAACGAGAGCATGAGCCGTCCGAGCGGCGTTATTGCGTAGCTGCCGTCGCTGAGTTTCTCAATCAGGTGCATCCCTGAGAGGCGCTCGATCTGGCGGGACGCTTCGGATGAGGTGATGTCCATCTGGTCTGCGACTTTTGTGAATATCATCGGGGCGGTCTCGAGCGCATGGAGTATCTCGAGCCTTGTGCTGCCAGAGAGTTCAAAGAGGAGTTTTGATAGGGTCATGGTCACCGCCTTCCAGTCACAGTCGCATGTCTGTAGCATCGATGATACCGGGGTTGCATTGGTGCTGCATTGGTTCATGTCTGGTGGGGGGGGCTACTTAATTGCCGCGTTCTGCCAAGATTGTTCTGGTGATATCATGGATAAACCAGAACCAGACCTTCATTTCAGGATCATGTCCTTTGCCTTCTGGCTTCGGGACATTTTCCTGCCACGCAAAAACATCCTCGACGAGGTCGGGATAAGACTGGGGTTCCGCGTGCTTGACTACGGCTGCGGGTCCGGGAGCTACATAACCGATGCTTCCGAACTGGTGGGGGAATCGGGGAAGATCTACGCGCTCGACATTCATCCGCTCGCAATCAAGCGTGCCCGGAAGATCGCATCGCGGAACCATCTTCTGAATGTTGAGGCGATCCGGTCCGATTGTGCGACCGGACTCTCTGACGCCAGCATCGATGTGGTGCTGCTCTACGATGTGTTTCACAAGTTAAGCGACCCTGAATCTGTGCTCGCGGAGTTGCACCGGGTGCTTACGCCGGACGGGATTCTGTCGTTCAGCGACCATCATCTGTTGGAGGATGATATTATGTCAGGTGTGACCGGGGGCGGATTGTTTGAGTTATCTGAGAAGGGTGGGAATACGTACAGTTTTATTTGTCGTGATTAGGTGATACTAATATACATATACAAAAATAAGAATGCTAACTGCACCGATCCTTGTGAACACAACCCCCATTTTCATGTTTTGTATGTGCCTGAGCAATCCAGGGGTTGTGGTGGTGCGCACTTTGCGCCACCGCCCCCCCCCCCTATTTTTTTCTACCGTTCCTGTGCAATCGAGGCTGTCACGCCACCATGGTGTTGGCGTGGTTTTGAAGGCGTTGTCGATTCAAGTCTGGTGCTGACTGCCCCTACTGACCCATAAGCGTTTATAGAAGTACCCCGATTCATAAGACGCAACGGCTCCCTCATAATCAACATAAAGCAATCGGACATATATTGTAATTCTAACATTGCTCGATCAGTCACCTCACCAAACAACATTATAACACGCTCATGGTCCGCGATGAATTTTGCGGAAGTGTCATTTGTGTAACCTGTAAATGCACTCTGGCGTTGCATTATCGATACGATGTTGATCATGCACACCCGCGATGGAAAAGCCACGACCCCTGTGAGAACCCACGGAAATCTATACCTGTAATTTGCAGATGATCCGTAAATGTGGCATAATTCGATAGCCGGGTGAATTTGGAGAATCGAACTGCGATCGAACAGATACCATGGAGGTATAATAATGAAAACACTAAGAAACTTGTGGCAGATAACCATGCTATTACGAGCGGTATTGTCGGGAATGGCTCGTGCCACAAGGACGAACACAGATCAGAGACTCAAGCAAAGAAAGTCTGGAGTAACTCTGGCGCTATTACTGATATTAAGCGTGCTCGTTGCACTGCTTGTGACGACACCAGGAGTGTTAGCTGCCAACAAAGATTTTAGCATCGACTTTGTCGCAGCAGCTCCGCAGTCATACAACCACTCGACCGGCGGCGGCGCCTTTGATGACCGCACCATCGGCGTGGACAATGACGTTGTTGAGTCGCTGGAAGGCGGAGATTTCTCATGCGGTGATATCGTGACGTACTTCGTCGAAGTTACGGTGGATAATACCACTCAAGCAGATACTAACGCCCCACAGACCATCGAGATGAACTTTTCGTTCCTGGCTGACACCACCGGTCAATCCGGTGTGGCAATTGGCGACATCGTGCTCGTCCAGGTGAACTACGGCGAAATTGAGGATCTGATCACTGGCGAAAATACCACTGACGACGGTATCATCGATGATGGCGGCAGTACAGCCACACTCACATATAAAAATCTCACCAAACCGTTATTCACGTCAAAATCTGAGCTGCACGGCACTATAGAGCTTGACGATCTGGAACGAGACGAGACGGTAGTGGTCCGCATCGATGTGAAGCTGTTCTGCGATCCAGGCAGCAACCCCAAAGGCAATCTGCAAGCAGCACTGACCGATGCACGGCTGACATATATTAAGGGTACAGAACCCGTGGATCCGCCAGAAGCCATTCCATGCGGCAAGCAGACCATCCCCTTCAAACAGATACGCAACATCCGCTTCCCTGAGCTGAATATCGAGAAGACCGTGACTACCGCAGGCGGTTCATGTCCCGGTTCAGAAACCCTCACCATTACTGCTGGTGAAACCGTAGAGTACTGCTATGTGATTACCAATCCAAGTAGCTGTGCCCCCCTGTATAACATAGAGGTTGTCGATGACAGTGGCACGATCAGTACTGGCGACGATTTCACGGTCACAATTACAGGACTATCAGATGAAGATAATGACGGATTTGGTGATGACCTATCGGCAGGTGGCACTGCCACTGGCAATGCGACAGTCACTCTAAACGAAGCGGGTGTGGTTACCAATATCGCTACAGTGACAGGCGACGACTCTATTATCGAACCGACCACACTAAATGATTCTGATTCTGCCACGGTGACTGTGAAGGTGCCCCCCACATCCCCATCCCCGGTCATTGAAGTGACTAAAACCGCGGATCCAACCTCCATGCCAGAAACCGGCGGTAATGTTGAATTCAGCATCAGCGTGACCAACAACGGTCTTGAAAACGTAACCATCGACTCGCTGTCTGATACCGACTTTGATCTGTGTTTGCAATGCCCGGATGCACAACACACACCACTTCAACCAGGCGAGACCTACACCTGCAAGTTCACCGATTTTATCTCAGGCAATGTGGGCGAGAATCATGTAAATACGGTGACTGCGGTTGCATCGGATGATGCTGGAAACACCGCTACTGATTCGGACATGGCGACCGTTGAGTTCACGCCCACTCCGCCAGTTGTGCCTACACCAGTTGTGCCTACACCAGTTCCAACTATGACTCCGATTGGAACTGTGTTGCTCATCGGGTTGCTTGGTTTAATTGGTGCCGGTATGATCATGAAGAGGAGTTAACTCCGCTCTTACTGCGGCGGAGGTGCGGCAAGCGGCATTGTGCTCACAATCATTCCCGATTCGCGGATCATCCTCAAGAACGAGAACGATCAGGTCATGTGATTTGAGAAGCTCATTGGACACAGTGCCCGCGTCGAGACTATGAGATCAAACTCGGCGTGACATGGACCGACGACGGAGCGCACCGCGAGCAGAACGCAACAGCCCCAGTTTTGGTGCGTGGCACGCCCGAACTCGTGATCTCAGAGATTACAATCGATCCGGAGACAATAAAGCCGAAAAACACGTTTGATCTCAGTTTCCTTACCTCAAATAATGGAACCTGGACTGCGAGCACCGTACAGGCGACTGCTGCACTTGATGACCTCCCGTTTGCCCCGGTTGGGGCAGACCACCATCCATGGGAGATGTCAGGCGGCGAGCAGCAGAGGGTTGCGATCGCAAGAGCGCTTATCAACAAGCCAAAGATTCTCTTTGCCGATGAGCCGACCGCGAATCTGGATAGCGTCTCGCCGAGGCAGATTCTTGAGTTGTTCCGGAAGCTGTTCCTGGATATGGGGCAGACGATCCTGATGGTTACGCATGAAGAGAGATACCAAGGTATAACAAATCTGCGTTCATCCGCGTTTATCTGCGGTTCATTATGTTTTCAACTGACCTGACGAACTTTGCAAAACCGATATCGAGTGGCTGAATAGATGGTTAACCTGATAGAGCTCCTGGGTTCACTGTCATGGAAGATGCCAGAGACCTGAAAAATAACCGCGGAGGTTTGGGAGAGAGCTGTATCATCCTCTGCGTCCTTCCGCGCACTCTGCGGTTAAATTCCCGTTTGGCGCATGCTATGTTCTGGGTCAAGCAGTGCCAGTATAGCGAGGTCGCGTGACACTGTTTCAGGTATCTGAGTATTTACGAACATATAATAAACCGGTAGTGTCCCAATTCAAGATAGTTAATGAAATAAAAGAGTCCGCGCCATAATATCCGATAGGGGGATGATTGTACGCACATGCTCAATGTCATGCGGAGTTTTAAAAAGGGCCTAACGGTA
>JAYEGG010000439.1:0-6946 GCA_034658995.1 Methanobacteriota archaeon
ATTTCACGGGAATTACCAAAGAGCCAAAACTTACGCCCGTTTGCTCACGCCCGAAATCCACCCACTATATCACTTCTGCGGGGCACGTGCCGACGCCATGACCGCGTCCCTTATCCGCTCAATCGCGAGAACCACATCGCCACCAGCATCAAACGGCGCATGTCCAGCCATGTCCGCCTGTATCAGGGCATCGCTGTATGGGATCTCCCCGATCACATCGATACCGAGCCGGTCCAGGTGTGCATGGATCGTATCACGGTTGAGATCGCTCGCTTTGTTAATCACTGCACACAATCTCTCGATTCCGATCTCTTTGCTCAATTTTTGGATCCGCGTCGCGGTCTCGATTGATCTTGCCCCGGGTTCTACCACCACGATCATTAGGTCAACCCCGCGGGCAGTTCCGCGTCCGAGATGCTCGATACCTGCTTCCATATCAAGGATCACGACGCTTTGCTCGCGCAGCAGGACGTGGCGCATCAACGCACGTAGAAGCGATGATGCGGGGCACATGCATCCGGATCCGCCCCTGTCGACGGTGCCCATTGTGATCATGGAGATGCCTTGCTCGGTTGCGCCGAACCGCTCGATGATGTCGTCCACCTTCGGATTCAGTTTGAAGATGCCGCCCATGCCGGTGCCTGCCCGCTCTTCGATCAGTTTTCGGTGTTCTGTGAGCGGGGCGGGCGGGTTTTTGATGCCGATTGCTGACGCCAGGTTCATGTCAGGATCGGCATCGATTGCAAGAACCGAAAAGCCGTCTTTTGCAAATATCCTGGCGAGCGTGCCTGCAAGCGTGGTCTTTCCAACGCCGCCTTTGCCGGTGATTGCGATTTTCATGGGGGTTTTGGGCAGATAGCCCGTCACTGTGTCTATTTACTCATACACCCATGTTTCTTCTGCACGCGTGTATTTGATCATCTCTCCACCGGTGAAATGTATTGCAATCTCACGTTCTGACGATTCAAGCGAATCTGCGGTGTGGATAATGTTCCTGCCGACATCCAGACCGAAATCACCGCGGATAGTGCCGACCGCAGCGTCCGCCGGGTTGGTTGCACCGCTCATCGTGCGCATCGCCGCGACTGCGTTCTCTCCTTCCACGACCATGCAGATGACCGGGGACGAGGTGATAAAATCGATCAAGAATTTAAAAAAGTCCTTTTCGACGTGTTCTGCATAATGCCTGCGCGCAACATCGTCAGCGATCATGCGCATCTGCATTGCAATGATCCTGAGACCTTTTTGCTCGATTCTGGATACGATCTCGCCGATCAACCCGCGCTGAACGCCGTCTGGCTTGATCATTACGTATGTCTGTTCCATTTAATCTCTCCCGACCAGGTCTTTAATGCGAACCAAACACGGATGTTTTCTCACTTGCTCGCCCATTCGGTCTTCCTCGGGACTCTTTTGAGCTTGAAGTTGTTCTGGCACTTGGATTTACAGAAATAATAGACTGTGCCATCCCTTTTGATAAACATCTTGCCGGTGCCGGGTTCTATGGCGTCTCCGCAGAACGAACAAGTCATTTGCTCCAATCTCTTCACCTACCAGTTGTCAATTTCTTCGCTTCTCTCGATGTTTCAATCAGTATCAAGACATCCCCGACCTGTACAGGACCTACGCAGTTCCGGGCGATGACTCTACCTTTGTCCCGTCCGTCAAGCACCCTGCAATTGATCTGGGTCGCCTCGCCGTGCATGCCTGTCGTTCCAACGACCTCTACCACTTCGGCAGGATATCCCCCATCACCCATATCTTCTGCCACGACATCACCTCAACGATGCGATCTTCTCTGCAAGTTCTTCGATCAAACTCTTGCCCTTTCCTGCATTGATGATTGCAACAGCGGCGCAGCCGACCCCAAAACCACATGCCGCCCCGAGTTCATCCTGGTTTTTTATATACACATAAGGAATCTTCTTCTCGTCGCAAAGCATGGGCAGGTGTGCCACGATTTCTGGCGGGTTAACATCTTCGCCAATTAGTACTATCTGGGCTACCCCACGTTCAACTGATTTTGTTGCTTCATTTGTTCCTTTCTTGATCTTTCCGGTATCTCTTGCGAGTTCCAGCGATTCCAACGCTTTTTCACGCAGATCGTCCGGAACCTCGTATGTAACATACATTTGTGCCATTTTATATCTCCTTCTGGATTAAATCCGTCATCGGTGTCTAACTCGAATCTTCGGTACATAAAATAGCAGCAGAGAGGGTATATATATGTTGCTATGCACATTGCTACAAGCCCATGGATTTCTGATATTTTGGAATTGTGATTCAACCAGCCAGAGGCAGCTCTCATCAACACCGATCACGCCAGTCACGCCGGCTATACGATCCACATCCGGTGCTGCTGGCACGATATGCCGTGGCAGATGCCAGGAAATGTTAATGTTGAGTGGAATGTCGCTTAAGTGGCGTATAGACTCAAATCATCCACACGACTCGACAAACCGGGTCACATCAAAACTTGGCGGCGCATGCATATAACTCCCGAGCGCGGCATACTCGATCATCCCGTCCATCCCGTCCATGATACCTTTGCCACGGTTCATCCGGTACGCGAATCTGGAGTCGGGAGCACACCTGGTCACCGAATAATGAAACTCGTGCCCGCGAATCCTGCCAGCACGCACGACCGGGTTATCAGATACACTTGCATCGGTATATCCAAGCGCCTGCAACCGGCTGGTCATCTCAGTTTCTCCCGGAAGCACGCCCGCCATTGGATATGATACATCTTCCAGATCAACCAGCGACTCGCAGAGATAAATCATGCCGCCACACTCGCCATAAATCGGCATTCCACTTGCCGCCACGTCCCTGATCTGTTTTTTGATCTTGCTCTGCGATGAGAGTTCCTTCGCGTACAACTCAGGATATCCGCCCCCGAAATATAACCCATCCACGTCAGGAAGGTCGTCTGTAAGCGGACTAAAAAATACGAGATCTGCGTGGCGTCTCAGTGAATCGATCAAATCGGCGTAATAGAAGCAGAAAGCAGGATCTCGGGCGATTCCAATCGTGACATCATGTTTCGCAGGCTCTTTGCCAACCACCACCTCTCTTTCAGGGGTCTGGTCTGCAATATCCCTGATCGCAGGAAGATCCATACAATTCTCTGCAAGCTCTCGTAGCTGCGGCACATAATCCATGCGATACCCCTCGTGAGCCATGTACAGTCCAAGATGTCTCGACGGAAGTTCTATATTCGATGATTTCGGTATCTCCCCGAGCACAGGGATCGATAGTTCCTGCCTGATCGCGGTTCGGATCATTTCGCCATGTCTCGGGCTACCTACCTGGTTTAAGATCACGCCTGCAACGTTGATCCGCGGATCAAAATCACAGTAGCCTTTAATGAGCGCGGCAGCACTTCTGGACATGCCTTTGACATCGACAACAAGGATCACCGGGACATCGAGCACCCGTGCGACATGCGCTGCGGACGCGATGTCGGTGTCACCCATTCCATCATACAGCCCCATCGCGCCCTCAATCACGCAGATATCAGAGCCTGCGGACGATGACGCAAACGTCTGCCTGACACTATCCTCACCCATCATGAACATATCCAGGTTTCCGGACGGGCGCCCGCATATCGCGGTGTGGTGGCTTGGATCAATGTAATCCGGTCCGATCTTAAACGGCGCAACCGTGCATCTCTGTGTAAACGCAGCTAATAGCGCCATTGCAACGGTTGTTTTGCCAACGCCGCTGTGAGTTCCTGCAATCAGTATGGCGGACATGGTTTTGATGATTATTGTCGGGCGGCGGGTTGTATATATGTTTTGATAAACACATCTTCGAGTAATATCACGATCTTTCACACCACCCGCGGGGTAGCGCGATAGCTTGCTTAATAGAAAGCCTTATATGTCCTACAATTGCATTGTTTGTTGAGGAACTCACATTATTTGTTGGGAAACTCATTTTCTCATTAGTGAAGGTGCTTGAATGGAAGATAACACACTAAAGGGCACGACCACAATTGGATTGGTGTGCAAGGATGGTGTTATTCTTGCGAGCGAACGAAGAGCGACGATGGGCTACTTCATCGCAAGTAAGGATGCACAGAAAGTTTACCAGGTTGGCGACACCATTGGTATGACGACGGCAGGTTCTGTTGGTGACGCACAGCGGCTTGTACGCAGCATCAGCGTGGAATCGAACCTGTATAATATGCGAACGCAGGAGCCAATGTCTGTCAGGGCAATGGCAAATCTGCTGGCTACTGTGCTTTCGGCGAATCGGATGATGCCGCTCTATGTCCAGCTTCTGATAGGGGGCGTTGATAAGAACGGTCCGCGTATCTACTCACTGGATGCTCTTGGAGGAAAGCTTGAGGAGCAGGGAGCAGTATCCACAGGGTCTGGATCGCCGATTGCGTACGGCATACTCGGAGACCAGTACAGAGATGACCTTACCACCCTGGAGGGGGCTGGTCTCGCTATACGTGCGCTACACAACGTAATGAAACGAGATGCAGCATCAGGGGACGGGATTTCCGTGACGATCATCACCAAGGGGCAATATATTCAGATGGGTCAGGATGAGATCGAAAAGAAGATCAAAGAACTGAAGCTACTGAATTGATTGATTGATTTAATCTGTTTTTACTATGGTTATGACTGATGTATTATCCGATCTGCGGCAACAGATCCGGAAGAAACTGCCTACCGGTGCAACGATCTCTGACATCGATTTTGAGGGTCCTGAACTGGTTATATATACAAAAGAGCCAAAGCGTCTGGCAGATAACGGCGATATTGTGCGGTCGATCGCAAAGGATGTGCGCAAGCGGATTGTTATACGCCCGGATCATAGCGTGCTGAGTCCGCCGGATGAGGCGTTCGCTACGATCGAACAGACCGTGCCCAAGGATGCCGGAATCACTGACCATCATTTCAATAGCGACACCGGTGAGGTGGTTATAGAGGCGGAGAAGCCGGGGCTCGTGATCGGGCAACATGGGACCATGCTCCGCGAGATCACGAAAAATACCGGGTGGACTCCGACTGTTGTGCGCACCCCGCCGATCAAGTCATCGACCATAAAGAATGTCAGACGGTTGATGCGCGAGAGTCTTGGCGAGCGCAAACAGTTCCTGCGCGATCTTGGGAAGAAGATACACCGCAGCACCACATCTCACGACCAGTGGATACGCATGACCGCGCTTGGTGGTTGTAGGGAGGTTGGGCGGAGCTGTTTCTTACTATCGACTCCTGAGACAAGGATACTGGTAGATTGCGGTATCAATGTGGGGTCTGCCGAGAATGGAACGCCATATCTGTATGTTCCTGAGGTATCTCCAATCGCACACCTTGATGGCGTGGTCTTGACACACGCGCACCTTGATCACTGTGGACTTGTACCGCTGCTGTTCAAATACGGATATACCGGTCCAGTGTACACCACCCCACCTACCCGGGACCTGATGGCACTTTTGCAGGTTGATTATATCGATGTTGCAAATAAAGAAGGCAGACCGATTCCTTATGCGTCGGATCACATCAGGGAAGCGCTTAAACACACACTCGTTCTCGATTACGGGAACGTTACCGATATTGCGCCCGACATGAAACTGACGTTCCATAACGCAGGACACATTCTTGGGTCCTCGGTTGCCCATTTCCATATCGGCGACGGACTGCATAATGTGGTATTCACTGGCGATTACAAGTACGAGAAGACCCGGTTATTTGATAGTGCCGTTAACAATTTTCCGAGAGCTGAAACCGTGATCACAGAAGCGACTTATGGCGGTCCGAATGATTTCCAGCCCCCAAGAATAGAAGCCGAGAAGCATATTTCGCAGATTGTGAATAGAACGATCAAGCGCGGGGGCAAGGTGCTGATTCCTGCGTTCGCTGTTGGTCGCAGCCAGGACGTGATGCTGGTTCTTGAAGAGGGAATGCGAAAGAAGCGCATCAAGAAAGCACCGATATATCTTGATGGTATGATCTGGGAGGCAACAGCGATCCATACGACGTACCCGGAGTACCTGAACAGCGATCTGCGGAAATTGATATTCCATCGTGGGATGAATCCGTTTCTTTCAGAGCGTTTTGCCAAGGTCGATTCGCAGAAGATGCGAGAGGCACTTTTGAACGATCTTGATCCCGCCGTCATAGTTTCAACCGCGGGGATGATGAATGGCGGTCCGATTCTGGAGTATCTCAGTGCATTTGCATCCGACGAGAAAAACACATTAGTTTTTGTCGGTTATCAGGCAGAGGGAACGCTCGGACAGCGAATCCAGAAGGGACGGACAGAAATCCCGCTAACAAGGCGAGGCAAGTCCGAGATACTCAAAATCGAGCTTGAGGTGTGTACGGTAGACGGATTCTCGGGGCATTCTGACCGGGAGCAATTGATGAAGTACGTAGGGAACATGCGCCCGAAACCCGAACTGGTGATGACGGGTCATGGTGATGAAAGAAACTGCATGAGCCTCGCAAGTTCGATTTACAATAAGCACCACATCAAAACACAGGTTCCAAAAAATCTCGAGACGATACGGGTGGAGTAAGGGACTGAAAACTGGTGCGGTACGTCTTGAGACCCACATCAGGGGATAGTAATGCATTTGCCGCATCAAACCCTTACAACGCCCGCGACCACCACCATGCACGAGCTGGCTCTGGCAAAATCATGCATCCGGCTATGACAAAACTTATAGATACGCGGCAGAAGACCCCGTTACTTGTAGCGGGGAGGAAGTCACAAAGTACGTGTATGTGTTTAGCTATGGCGGAAAACCACGAGATTACACAAGATTTCACGAGATTAACACAGAAATCTTGTGAAAATCCGTGTAATCTCGTGGTTCCGTATGTATTTAGCTGCAATCTTATAGTTAGCTAATCACGTACAAATTTATCAGAAGACCGAGCTGAAATCCACTGAGCTTGAGATAAGAGAGTAACTATGCCTCATG
>JAYEGG010000440.1:0-6944 GCA_034658995.1 Methanobacteriota archaeon
AAAGCTTGTTAACAGACGTGCATTTCTGGGGATCATGGAAAGATGACAAGAAGGGTAAAATCAGAAACATTCGTCTGAGTATCCACAGCGACGATCCTGTGGGACTTGGTGGATCAGATAAGGAGAATAAATTCTCAAAGCCTGATGAACAGCTCTGGAAGCACGATTTCGGTCCTGATGAGTTTGAGGAGATGCTCTATTACACCGTACCACGCCCGGGCGAGTGGTGGTGGGACCCTGCAAGCAGGGAAGGTGCGATTCCAGGGGGTGACACACAGGTGTGGCGATATGACATCAAGATTGATCCTGACGAGGCTTTCTTCCAGAATGGCACCGTGGAGAGACCAACCATCTACTGGCTCTACATCGTCGTTGAAACCGAGTCCGAAGAGTATGAGTTCGGCTGGAAGACCCGGGAGTGGCCAGATCACTTCATGGATGACGCGGTCTGGGACTACGGAAGCGAACTGCCACGGTTCTGGAAAGAACTGCGATACCCTTTGGGTCACCCCTATCACGAGCTTGAGCGCAATTCGATCGATATGGCGTTTGCGCTGACCTTCGAGGGGATTGAGACACTGGACTGGGGTGACGCGCCGGACGGCATGGCTGCACCGGGCTATCCGACGCTTGCGACGAGTAACGGTGCCCGCCACACGATCGTGCCCGGACTTCATCTCGGTCGCACGATCCGTATCTCTCAGGAATCTGCTCCTGGGCTCGGTGACTTTGACGCCAACGTCCTCGGATACGTATCCCCTTACGTCACCACCAACACAACTGCCGGCTATTACCAGTACGGAACACCGTACGGCGCATCCTTCAACGGTCCTGCACCTCCGCTCACCTCGAATCGATCCCATCTCTTCCTTGCGGATACGGCTGATGGGCTCTCACTCTTCGCGGTCCATGACAAACCCGAGGATGGTTGTGGTGGCACCGCCAGGATGAAATGGACGCTTGCAGGCGACACGGCTGGTGTGCTTGCTCTGGACGACCCCACAGAGAACGTTACTGTGAGCGGTGGAGGAACGATCTTTGAGAGCAGCCATGGCTGGATGCCGTGCTGCACGGACGGGATGGCACTCGGATCGCTGGACGGAGGGTGGGCGATCGCCGGTGCATTCACAAACGCAATCGATAAGACCGGGATGGATGAGTGGCATGTCCACTCGTCAGATGGCTCGAGCATCGCTCTCGCGTTTGAGAGGGACCTGCGGGTCAGACTCGACTATCAGCGCCCGATTGACCCGGATCCCGACGGACAACCCGACCCGAATGCGCTGGGTGATGACAACGACGGCAATGATGATGAGAACGGCGTCGTCTTCAACACTCCGCTCGCTATCGGTCAGCCAGCAACGGTTACTGTCACTGCCAGCACGCAGGGCATACTTCAGGGCTGGATCGACTTTAACGCAGACCGGGACTGGGCTGATTCTGGCGAGCAGATCTTCGTAAACAAGCCTCTTGTCGCAGGTCCGAACGTGCTCACCTTCAATGTGCCTGTAACATCGGCACAAGCAGATGCGTTTGTCACGTTTGCCCGCTTCCGTTTCAGCAGGATGCGTGACCTCTCGTTCGAAGGACCCGCTCGTGACGGTGAGGTCGAGGACTACATGGTGCGAATCGAGGTGCGCCCCACAGCCGACCTTGGCGATGCGCCTGACAGCACCAACAGTTTCCCTGCGTCGATGACCGCTTACCCCGGAGTTCAGGCGAACTTCCCGACCGTCTACGGGGCAGGTTCCCCGCCGCACGGACCGATCCACCGCCAGCCGAAAGCGCTTGCATTCCTCGGGCAGAGTGTCAGCCTTGAAAGCGAGGCTGACATCGGTCCTGACGAGGACGGGTGCAACAACCTTGAGCCACGAAACGACGCAGCAGACCTCGACGTGTCTGATGACGGCGTGAACATGCCGCTTGTGCTTGTGCACTGCGAGCCGAACACGTTCGATTACGTGGTGACGGTCGTAGACCCCCTGTACCGGTCGGTCTATGTCAATGTCTGGTTCGACTGGAATCGGGACGGCGACTGGGACGACACAATGAAGTGTCCGGGAGATGCGGGAACTGTGCCGGTGCTGGCGCCCGAATGGGCGGTGCAGAACCAGCAACTACACCTGAGCGGTCCCGGCATCTTCACCTTCACAACGCCGCGCTTCATGGCATGGCTTCCGCCACAGGTTGAAGCAGAGCCACCCGCAAGATGGATGAGAATCACGCTATCCGAGCGAAAATGGGGGCCGTTTGCAGGTGTCCACGGCGTGGTTACCCCCAACTCTGGCGGCTCTGGTCCGGCAGGCGGGTATCAATACGGCGAAACAGAGGACTACTGTGCAAGGTGCATACAGTCACCACCCAACACCAAGTGGGTGCAACTTCCGGACCTGACGCCAAACGGAATCAACATCAAGGTCGATGACATGCGCATTCTGGCTGACGACTTCGAGTGCACCTCCCCGAGCCTGCTAACAGACGTGCACTTCTGGGGCTCATGGAAGCATGACGATAAGGGTGAGATCAAGCGCATCCACCTGCGCATCCACAGCGACGATCCGGCAGGCAGCGATGGCACGGATCAGGAGAACAGATTCTCTAAGCCTGATAAACAGCTCTGGGAACGTGATTTTGGTCCGGATGAGTTTGAGGAGTCTCTATACTATACGGCAACCGACCGCGGTGAGTGGTGGTGGGATCCGGCAGGTGATGAGAAGCCAATTCCGGAGTGCGACAAACAGGTGTGGCGATACGACATCAAGATCAAGCCTGACGAGGCGTTCCTGCAAAGAGGGACCAGGGAGCGACCAATCATCTACTGGCTTGACATCAGAGTCACGACCGCGGACGGCGAGTTCGGCTGGAAGACGCGGCAGTGGTCCGACCATTTCATGGATGACGCGGTCTGGGACTATGGCAGCAAACTGCCAAGGACATGGAATGAACTGCGATATCCGGAGGGTCACCCATACCACGGTCTTGAGCGTGACTCGATCGATATGGCGTTCATGCTGACGTTTGAGGCGCTGGACTGGGGCGATGCTCCGGATCCGCGCTACCCAACACTTACGGACAGCAACGGCGCAAGCCACATCATCGATCCGGATGTCTGCCTCGGTAGATGGGTTGAGGCGGATGAGGACGGGCAGCCTTCTGCCGGTGCCATCGGGGACGATATCATTGATGGTACTGATGACGAGGACGGTGTTGCGATCCCGCCACTGCGTGCAGGCGCAACAACACGCATCAATGCCCTTGCCAGCGTGAACGGGTACCTGAATGCATGGTTTGACTGGAACGCTGATGGCGACTGGGACGATGAGGGCGAGTACGTAATCTCCGAACGACCCATCCCGGCAGGACCATCTTTGCACAATATCCGGGTTCCATACGATGCAAAGCCTGGCGGCAGTTACGCCCGGTTCCGGTTCAGCACCAAGCCTCTGGCGAAGGTACTGCCAGAACCCCTGTACGAGGGAAGAGCTCCTGACGGCGAGGTTGAGGACTACAGGTTCTATGTCCGACCGGCAGGACCTGATCATTTTGAGCCAAATGATGACTTCGGGGCAGCCTTCGATCTGGGCAGTCTCAACCAGAACAGGACAGGACTCGGGATTCACGAACCTGGCGAAGAGGACTGGTTCAAGTGGACTGCATTAAACGCGGGTCCGGTCAACTTCAATGTCACAGGGAATGTGACACTGGAACTCTACGATTCCGATGGAAACAAGCTTGCCACCACCGGACCGGACAAGTGCATCCCATGGGATGTTATGGCTGATGAGTCATATTATGTCCGGGTTCGTGCCGCCGAATCACACATGACCGTATTGGACTATGGGTGGTTGGTGAAATTGCTCGGGGATAGCGACAACTACGCCCTGCTCTTCAGCGGGGGGTCAACACCCGGCTACAATTACAACCGCTACTACAACAACATCAAAGAGATGTACGAGACACTGGCGGACGACTACGATGTCCCTCCAGGCAACATCTGGATACTGTATGCTGATGGCACAAATCCGGCAGCAGACCAGCCAGGCGGCGTAAATTCGGACATGACATACATCACCAATGGCACCACGGTCATGTCAGGAACACGAGCTAACCTGGAATCGGTTCTGACGACGACGCTCCCCGGGCTCGTTGATGGTAACGACCACTTCCTATTCTACGCATTTGACCATGGTGGTGGGGCAGACAATGCTCCTGCAACCACTGGCGAGGAGGTTCTCACCGGTTGGAGTGCCAGCACCAGTGACGACGATCTGAAAGACTGGTTGAATCAGGTCGGAGCAGGACATGCCACAGTGGTTCATACCCAGTGCTTTGCCGGCGGGATGCTGGACGACCTGCTGCCAGTGACCACATCCACATTCGGTTGTGCGGCAACCAATCACTACGAAGGAAGCTGGGGTGACGGATTCGCAGGCGCATTCGCAGGCGCTCTCAAGACCGGTTATGGAAATGCTTACGACGCTTATGTCTATGCGCATGACCATGACACGTACGCCATCACTCGTGGCACGTATCCTGACAACGGCGGGACCTGGATATACGGAAAGGAGCATCCGTGGGCCGCTTCCACCGCGAACTTCCCGATCTTCGCGGAGGAGGATAACTTGCTGCCACAGCTCAAGGAGGATGACATGTACCTCTACCCCGAATTTTATATCGACCCGCCGTACGATCCTCTGCGCATCACCCATGACATGTTCATCGCTCAGGAACTGTTCATGAATGATGCTCCCGGCATGGGCTTCCGCATCGAGGCTGTGAACAGCGGATCATTGACCAAGAACGGCGAGCCTGTTGTTCCCGGCAAAACCATGATCAGGTATGGAGAGAGCGTCGTCTGGACGCCGCCTGCCCCCGTAAACTCAGCAGAAGAATCCGGGGGAGCCGATGTCTTTGACGCCTTCACGATTCGGGCGGCTGACGGTGCAACGGTCTCTGACAACAGTGCAACGATCACAATTTCCACAGACTTGGCAGGAGAACTCGTTGCCGTTGACGACATAGTCGAGATCGACGAGGACGAGAGAGACGTGATAATCGATGCCCTCGCAAACGACTCTGGCAATGGGACGCTTGTTGTGGCTGGTGTCGGTCAGCCCCAGCGTGGTGTCGCCTTGCTTGCGGAAGGACAGGTCAGCTACATGCCAGGACCGAACTTCTATGGCAGCGATCAGTTCACCTACTCTGTGATAGACAGCGCGTTGAACACAGGCACGGCAACGGTTACAGTCATGGTGCGAAGTGTCAACGATCCGCCTGAGGCGTACGACGACCACCTGACTGTCGTTATGGACAGTGTGAACAACACAATCGATGTGCTGGTCAACGACTACGATGTTGACCCGGATCCGCTGACCGCACTTCCGGGCAATTCCCCGGCGCATGGCTCGGTGATCCCGAACGCGGATGGTATCTTCAGCTACACGCCGGATGCCGGCTACACCGGTTCCGATAGCTTCACGTACCTTGCAGACGACGGCACAGACCAGAGCATGGCAACGGTAATGATAACCGTTGTTGAGGATGCGGATTCTGACTGGGGCGACGCTCCAGAGTTTTCCAGTAGTATGGGAGGCGGATATCCCACGCGTGCCGCGAGCGGTGGCGCAAGTCACACGATAGGCGGACCATGGCTTGGTGCGATGGCGCCGGATGGTGAAGCAGACGGTCAGCCGGATTCTGCGGCGATGGGTGACGACAACAACAACATCGACGACGAAGACGGCATCACTATTCCGGACCTGGCGCCGGGCAAGACCGCCACGATCGAGATTGTGGTTGGCGGCGGAGGCGGACACGTTGACGCATGGATCGACTGGAATGGCAACCACCTGTGGGAGCACCCGCAGGAGCAGATCCACGCAGAGCACCTGTCTGACGGGACACACACGATCTCTGTTTCGGCACCGGACGCATCGATTACCGGGCAGACATTTGCCCGCTTCCGCATCAGCAGCGATGGCGGACTGACTCCGATGGGCAGTGCTCCGGACGGCGAGGTCGAGGACTACATGGTGCAGATCCAGGCGTCGCAGGGTTATTGTGAATGCGGCGACCTCAACTGCGATGGTGAGGTCACGACTGCGGACGCGGTAATCGCACTCGAAATGGCAGCAGGCATCCGCCCGAATGATCTCGCCGCTGATGTGGACGGTGATGGTAGAGTTACCTCACTCGACGCACTCATGATCCTGCAGGCTGCGGCGGGGCTAATCGAGATATGCTGAAGTGAATGTGACGACAGTGCTGGCGGTGCGTTTGTGCGCCGCCGGTCTTCTTTTCTTCGTGGTTCTGTGATGGGATACATGCATAGCCAAACGAAGAAATCGCGAAAACGCGTCTCATCACTCCTCTACCCCCCATATTTTGGCTTGCTGCTCTGGATGTTGTCCAAGGTCAAAATCCACACGGAAACTATTTGTGCGGTCAGCGAGCTATTATGACATAATGCAGCCATGTGAATTGCGGCGTGATATGAAAACACGGCACGAGACAAGATCGAACGAAGGTGATATGCCATGAAACGAGCAGTGATCATTGCAAAGGGTGAGGTTCAGAGGGTTGGATACCGGGACACTGTGGAGAAGATCGCACGCAAATTGAAATTGACAGGTTTTGTCGAGAATCTGAAACCTTATGATGTCAGAATCGTTGCAGAGGGGAAACAAGATGCACTCGATGCGTTCATAACTCACATTAGGATAGAGAAACATCCGATAACTCCAATATTTGTTGAAGACCTCGATGTCAGGTTCGAGGCGGCGACAGACGAATTCGAGTACTTCGAGATCAAGCGAGGTGACTGGCAGGATGAACTCGGAGAGCGGCTGGATGTGGCAGGTGCGCTTCTGTATCGGTCTGTGGAACTTGGGACAAGATCGGTGGTGATTGGGGAAAAGATGCTTGATAAGCAGGACGAGCACACC
>JAYEGG010000441.1:0-6893 GCA_034658995.1 Methanobacteriota archaeon
TTCCCTTTGAATTCGTCATAGATGCTTCTGATGTACGATTCCCACCCTTCGATTCGCTGAATCTCGTCTAAAAAAACAAATATCCTCTCGTGATTCAGAAGTCTCTTTGCGTGGATGAACTCCACGAGGTCGCCCAAGTATTCAGGCGTCGATGGCAGTAGCCTTCTGTCCTCGAAATTCAGGTATATCGTTGCTTTCTTGTCAACACCGCTCTTCAGAAGTTTATTTATCGTTAAAAACATCAGATACGTCTTGCCAGCCCTTCTCGGACCGATGATGTCGTTTACCAGATCGCTTTTCAGTATCGGTTCGATCTCTCTTGGCATTGTCCGGGGCAGGTCTCTATGCCAGTATTCTTCTATCGATATCCTTAATCGTTCTTTACGATTTTCCACAATATCGTTAAGGTGAGTTAATGATACTTAATATTTTCTGTGCCGGAAGGGAGAGTTTTTATTATTTTCCGGAACCCGGGTTTTGGAAAACCACATAGAGCACGGAGGACACAGAGAAAAATAACGGCTCTCTGGGACACTACCTAAAAATCCAGTGATCTCCGCCGATTTGCTCGATTCGTGCCATTCGTTTATTCGTGATAAAATCAGCACCAAGAGATCACGAATGGCGCGAATTTATCTTCCACAAAATCAAGTGATTTCTGCAGTGGTCAATCTGACCAGGAACACACAGCGACTGATGCTCATACAACATGATCACCAACAGGAGGATTTTTGTTCTTTGCGCCATTGCGTCCTCGCGTCTTTGCGTTCTCTTTCCAATTTAACGCGAGGGCGCAAAGGCGCAGAGACGCGAAGAGTATTGCCAACCACATGTCTCCACGTCTTTCGTGTTGTTGTACATCCGACTGACCATTACAATTTTTACACAAACACCATCGACCACATACAAACGATAACAGTAAGCATGTTGTTACAAATTGGTGTGCTTCTGCTTGATCTCTTTGACTCGGGCGTTCAAACTCTGGCTAAGCTCTTCTCGCACTTCTGCCTCGTCGCTGTAATAGTCGATTCGTGCGGCGATTGCCAGTTTTGAGGCGAACATGCGTGCGATTTTGCCGCGCAGGTGGTGGGGGGACGCGTGGATGATGGGGTGCCTGAATATGGTGCCGTGTTTTGGCGGGGAGGCTCCGCGCAGGTGGCGGAACATCGCCCGGTTCGCACCAAGCACCTGCAGGCGGCTTGCTGGCATCCGGGATAGTTTATCGAGCCCGCCTGCGATGGCGAGCAGCCTTGCAGCAAGCAGGGCGCCTGCAAGGTGTGTGAGGTTCGGGGAAACACCGGGCATCTGGTCCTGGATATGTGTAACAAGCAGTTTTTTGCTCTTGTTTATGTCCAGTATATTCTGTGCAAGGCTGCGCATAGCATCAGGGATGTTATTATGGTGATCTTCCACGATCTTCCTGGCAAGTTCTCTTGATTTTGGGATTGATCCCTGGTAAAAAGAATACCATTCAAACAGACGCTCGTTAAGGAGGTTTGAGACTTCGTTCAGCGTGTCAAGCGCTTCGATGTCCTGGATAACTTGTTTATCCCCGGATGCAGATAACGGGGGTGAAATTTGCTTTTTTGCAAGTCTGGTGGCTATCTCATGCAATAAAACTCGATATTCCTCCTCGGAACTGACGACCCCTGCATCGAACAACCACGCACGAAGATTTGTTACCGGACTCTTTAAGCCCGGTAATAACCTGCGAACAATCGCAGATGGATCTGTCATTTCAGTCCTTGATCACGACCGGCACATTTGCCTCGCGTGTGAACATGATCGGCAGAACATTCAGCACCCCAAGCAGGTCTCCCTCCTTGACCTCGCCAGTTTCCTGTCCGAGTATGTATGCAACCTTGATGCACCGGTCACGCTCAACAGGCGCAATACCTGCTCCTGATCCGACACGCACAACCGACACGAGTGCGTGCGGGGAAAATGCGCACAGAAGGGCGAGTAAATCTTTCTGCAAATTGATCTCCCTGATCTTGATCTTCTCAAACGCACCCTTTGCAATCGTTAGGTTCTCATCTGCGACAACCATCTCCCATTTGGCGCGGGTCGCTAGCGTGAATTCGTAAGGCGATGCCTCGACCCTGACTCTTTTTGGTCCCTGGTCGGTTGAAGAAACTATCTGTATGGTTTGAGATGCCATGTCTTCACATAATGATTTATGATATAATAGTTTTTCCAAAAACGGCAAAGCCAGAAAAATGGGGTGCGCCGGGGTGCGCTCGCCTGTTCGTGACGTGCATCAGCCCAACAACAGTTAGAACCTCTAAAATGCCCCCCTAATTTTCTTGCACTATATCAGGATAACTACGACCTATTTCGAAGTTTAAGCAAATCATATATCTAATTAACCCACAATTTCCTCTGTACCCGATCTGAAAGGTGAATCGCAATGAGAAAAGCATTAGTGTCTGGCATGCTGTCACTGACCTGCATCGCAGTGCTTGTCGTGTCTGGCTGCATCGAGACCGGCACCCTCTCTGGCAGGGGCAACGATACGCCCGTTGAGGCTGCCGATTACCTGATACTTGCTCCAAAGACACTCTTTGTCGGGGGTGAGAGTTCGATTAGCATGTCTGCGTTTACAGGTGACGAACACATCCCCGCCGAACGGCACATTGAGTGCGCGCTTCTGGATAGCAACAACACGAAAGTTTCTCTCGTTCGCGCATCAACGGGCGAATCCGGGCACGCGGTCGCACGATTTGAGGTTCCTCAAATCGAGGAAGGCACGTATTCGCTGGTTGCAGAGCCTGTTGGTACTGATGAGGCATACACTGCATCGGTCAGGGTTTTGAAGAGCAACCCGATCTTTATCGAGACTGACAAGCCGATCTACAAGCCTGGGCAGACGATCCATGGCAGACTCCTCCTCCTGAACAATAACCTCATACCACTTGCAGATTCCGTGGAACTGGAGATTGCCGACGCGAAAGGGATCAAAGTCTTCCGGGCGACGCTTGGAACGAATGATTTCGGCGTAGCCACGTTCGATCTACCGTTATCAGCCGAGCCGAATCTTGGAACATGGAAGATCAAAGCAGTCTCTGGCGAATCAAAGGCGGTCCTTGATATCCGGGTCGAGCGCTACGTGCTCCCCAAGTTTGGGATCGAGTCTGATATGGGAAAAGACTGGTTCCTTGTCTCGGACCTGATCACTGGCACAGTTTCTGCGAACTACTTCTTCGGAAAGTCGGTTGAGGGTTCTCTTGAGATCGAGGCGTCAAAGTATGTTGGCACCTGGGAAACTTACACCACATACAGCGCTATTCTTGAGAACGGCTCTGCCGAGTTCGAACTGCCAGCAGTCGAGTGGATCGCAGGGACTTATGGTGCAGGTGGGCAGGGCAGCCTCATGCTGAACATTTCGGTCACAGATACGGGGAATCACACCGAGACTGCGACAGAACTCCTGAAAATCGTGGAGTCGGACATGATTCTCCATCTGATACCCGAATCCAGCATCGTGAAGCCAGGACTCCCGTTTGAGGTGCTGATCGTGACAGAAGACCCTGACGGAAACCCGATTAATGCGGACGTTGATGTGAGAACCACGTTCCGTCAGGAGGGTTACACTGAAACCGGGAGAGAAGATGAGGTTTCGACTGAAAATGGTGTTGCTATCGTGAGTTACACCATCCCTGACAATTGCACGGGCGCCCACATCGAGGCAACTTGCTATGATGCGAGCGGCTCAACTGTGTGGCAGTGTGTGGATCTTGATGCTGCGTACTCCCCTGGTGCAAGCTTCATCCACATCGCACAGACGAGCGAGGGCGTGCCTCATGTCGGTGACACGATCACCTTTGCCATACGCTCGACCAACCCGGGCACGGTATTTTATGACATCTACGCGAACGGTAGAACCGTGTACTCGGGCACTGGTGAGCGATCAGAGATTGCGGTTCGGGTCACACCGCAGATGAGTCCATCCGCAAAGATCGTGGCATATATGATCAACCCGAACTGTGAGGTCTCTGCCGATGTCCTGCCGTTTGACGTTCGTTTCGAGACGATCGTCAATCTAACGTCGGCTTTTGATAGCGAGACCGTGTCCCCCGGCGATTCCGTGCGAGTTGCCTTTGATGCAGGGGAAAAGTCGATGATCGGCATCGCAATCGTTGACGAATCAGTCTATGCGCTGAGTGCGGGCAGGCTCAACCTCAAGCAGGTCTTTGACGAGCTGGAAAAGCGGTTCATGGAACCTCAGATCGAGATCCATCCGGAATATGGCTATTATGACCGGCGTATCGGAACGTACGAGATTCTGGATGATGCAGGCATGCAAGTGCTCGCATCGTCGTCGTTTAAGATTCCGAAGATGCCTGAGTCGGAAATGCCGGTTCCGGGTGCAGTGGGGAAGTGGAAAGGGGGCGCAAATAGGGCAGTGTTTGCGATGGACGTGGCGGTTGAGGAAAGTTTGGACGGGGCATCGGCGGTGGATGACGGGATGGAGGCGCCTGTGCCCGGTACTGCACCAAACGCGGCAGAGGCTGGCGAACTCGCATTGGTCATGCGCGTGCGTCAGTTCTTCCCGGAGACATGGCTCTGGCTGCCGAACCTCCTCACCGACGAAAGTGGTCGTACATACATCGATCTCACCACACCGGACAGCATCACGACGTGGCGGCTTCATGCAGTCTCGTCATCAGATGCGGGCATCGGGATATCAGAGGACAGTCTCACTGTGTTTCAGGAGTTCTTCCTTGATCCTGATCTCCCATACGCAGTGACCCGCGGAGAAATCTTCCCGGTCCAGGTGCAGGTCTATAACTACCTCGATACGCCGCAGGATGTTAGATTAACACTTTCTTCCGGCGGCTGGTTCAATAGCATCGGCGATGATGTGGCAAGCGTGTCGATCGGCGCAAACAGCGTGGAAGACGTTAGTTTCACGATTACGCCAACAAAAATAGGCACCCACGCCATAGAAATTACGGCACAGACTGAAAGAATGGCTGATGCCGTGAAAAAGGACATCATCGTTGAGGCAGAGGGGACGAGGCAGGAGATCGTTGAGAACGGAAATCTGGAAGCAGGCAGCACCATGCTTGATGCCGCGCTTCCTCAGGGAATTGTTTCTGATTCCGGGGTTGTTCTGGTTAGTTTTACGCCAAGCATAGTTGCACAGACGATAAATGGCATAGATAGCCTCCTTAATATGCCTGTTGGTTGTGGCGAACAGAATATGATCATGTTTGCACCCGATGTTGAGATCCTTCGTTATCTCAAGGCGACTGACCAGACCAACCCCGAGATTCAGGCAAAAGCTGAACTCTTTATCACAACTGGCTACCAGCGCCAGCTCACATTCAGGCACAACGACGGCTCGTTCTCCGCCTTCGGTGAGAGTGGGGGTGAGAGCGGCAGCCTCTGGCTCACTGCGTTTGTCCTGAACTCATTTTCAAGCGCACGGGACGTGACATCGATCGACGACTCGATTCTTACAGATGCTTCAGACTGGATCTGCGCCCACCAGAGTGCGGACGGTTCATGGGAATCGGTCGGTTTCATCTGCCACGAGGAGATGATCGGCGGAATGGAAGGGCGATATGCGCTCACAAGTTTTGTTGGAATCGCACTCGCCGAATACGGGGACGCGGGAAACCCGGTCATCAAACAGGCGCAGACATACCTTGAAGATAACTTAGACAACCAGACCGATCCTTACTCACTTGCGATAGGCTCTGTTGCACTCCGAAAACTCAAAAGCCCGACCGCTGACGCAGCGCTTGAGAAGCTCGTGGCGATTGTAAAGGAAGATGAAAACGGCGTCTACTGGGGACCGGACGAGACACCCGTTGGTGAATCGGAATCTGGCACGGATCCAGGTCCGTTCAGGTATGGTCACCCGCCTTCGAGCAAGAACATCGAGATCACGGCTTATGCCGCGCTTGCCCTGATCGATGCAGAGCATCCGCTTGCAAACGACGCCATCAAATGGATCGCATCCCAGAGAAACTCGCTTGGTGGATTTTCATCGACGCAGGACACGGTTATGGCACTAAAAGCGCTGATGACCGCAGCAACAATGCAGGGCAGGGATATCGATGCCACTGTGGCAGTATCTGCTGACGGCGCCACCATTAAGGAGATCGGAATTGATGCAGGGAACTTTGATGTGCTCCAGACCGTCCGGGTGCCGGATGGTGCCGGTGAGGTGCAGCTTACGCTTACCGGAACCGGAAAAGTGAATTACCAACTGGTAAAGCGGTTCAACACGATACTCCCGGAAATTGCACCGGTATCTGACCTACAACTGGACATCGTCTACGATGCAACCGATGTTGCGGTAAACGACATCGTGACCGCACACACGCGGGTCATCTACTCCGGAGCCGCCGATTCCACGGGCATGATGATTGTGGATGTTGCTGTGCCAACCGGATTTGCGCCGGTCACAGGAAGTCTGGACAGGCTGGTTGCTGATGGCACGATCATGCGCTACGAAATCGCAGGAAGGAAAGCCATTATTTACGTGCTTGACCTGCCGCGGGAAACGGGACTCTCATTTGACGTCGAGATGCGGGCGCTCTTCCCGGTAAAGGCGATCATACCCGACAGCAGGGCGTATTCGTACTACGATCCCGAGGTCTGTGTGGGAGTGCGGGGCGGAGAGATCGTGGTTGGTGCGTAATAGGGAACAGTTAGGGTGATTGGTTGGGCGATTCCCACCACTGTTTTTAAGTAGCCAACCACAAGATTACACAGATTTCCACAAGATTTCTGTGTTAATCTCGTGTAATCCCGTGGTTTTTCCACCTCAGCTAAATACATACCTTCCGGATAATTGGATCATGGCAAAAAAGAGGCTCTTTGGTAATTCCCGTGAAATTGATCTCCACGATAAATCAAGTAAATAAGGAATATCCCCC
>JAYEGG010000442.1:0-6854 GCA_034658995.1 Methanobacteriota archaeon
CTGCAATACCAAGACCAATGCCTGCAACGATTCCTAAGAAGATTCTGGGGAGCCTGAGATTCCAGACGCAGACATCCGCAAGCCATGTCGACTCGTGTATGTGAAGCTCGCCGTTCACCTCTTTAACTTCCAGGTTCACGCTTCTTTTGCCGCCCACAATATTCAGCTCCGCTTTTGCCGCATCATCCTCATCGAGCGTTATTGTGGCTGAGTTTTCACCATTAACAATTGTGATGATCATACCGTCGTCGGATTTGCTGATATCTGCACCCTCTGCCCAGCCGATGCCATACTCCTCACTGAGATACAGGAGGAGTTTCTCACCATCGCTTCCCGGAACATCGTCATATGTGAAGAGGTATTTTGACTCAAATGTATTCGGGAACGGCTTTCTGAGTATCGATGAATACGCATCCCAGACCGAGAGGTCAGCAGACCCGAGCGATGTGGAGACTCCTGTTATGCCAACGATCAGGGCTGTGAAGATGAAGATGAAGAGAATCTTCCTTCCGATGAACTTCTTGTACTGCTCCCTGATCTCGTCCGCGGTTACTGTGTGATTTTCTCCTGTTGCCTTAGCCATATTATCACTTTATTTCTCCTTGATTGATCCCTCCGATCTCGGATCAGACCTTCATGATCTTCTCGACCTTCTCTTTCCAGCCCGCGACGTCTTCCATCGTCATAACATCGATTGATCCGCCCTGGAAGTCTCCTTTCACGTCACCCATCCGCTCCTCGATCCAGCCTTCCATCTCGAGGTACGCGTTCTTGAGCCCGTCGATCACATCAGGGTCGGCATCCCAGAGTCCGCGCTCATAAGCCTCAAGGAGTCTTCTCCCGATCTCTTCGAGCGCCCACGGGTTGTTCTCCTCAAAGAACTTCCGCATCTCGTCGTCGAGGATGAACGTCTTTGTGATGTCGTCGAAGATCCAGTCATCGACCTCCTGCGTCGTTGCTTCCCAGCCGTAGACCCGTCCGACCCTCTTTGAGATGTCGCCTGCGCCCTTGTAGCCGTGCCGCTTCATCCCTTCGATCCACTTTGGATTGAGGAGCTTTGTTCTCACGACCCGCCGGACCTCGTCTGCAAGCGTTCTCACCTCGATTTGGTCCCTGTCGCGGGTGTCGCCATAGTAGGCAGGGACATCATGTCCTGAGATCTCCCTTGCCGCGGTCGTGAGTCCGCCATGCGTTCCAAAGTAGCAGCAGCACCCGAAGAGGTCGTACTCATCGGTAACGGTCTTGTTAAATGTCAGGTCAACGCTCTTGAGCTGGGATATGAACTTGGCGTGGGATTCCTCTCCGAATACGCCTTTTCCGTACTCATACCCGTTCCAGTAGACATACACATCGGAGAGGTCTTTATCCTCCTTCCATGCGGATGCGTAGACGGCAAGGTTGACGCCATTTCCATAAGTCCCTGGCTTGCTCGCAAAGATGCGGGCACAACCCCCGTCTCCGTTGCCGCCATCCACGGCAGCTTCGGATGCTTCAGAGACGTGTTTCTTGATATAGTTCATCTCAAGGGGCTCATTGAGCTCTGAGACCTCTCGCAGTGCGTCATCGACAAGTTCGATGCAGTTATAGAAGCAGTCCCGTGTGATCCCGCTCACCCGAATCGTCACATCGATTCTCGGGCGACCAAGCTCCTCAAGCGGAGTGATCCTGTATTCTTTCACCTTCCCGCCCTTCCAGATTGGCTCAACACCGATGAGGTGCATGATCTGGGATAGCTGCTCGCCATCCGCCCACATGATGTCAGAGCACATCCAGTACATCGCGATATTCTCAGGAAGCTTCCCGTGCTCATCCACATATTTCTCGATTACGCCGTCCGCAAGCCTCTGACCGATCTGCCAGGCTGCCTTCGTCGGCACCTTGTAGGGGTCAAGCGAGTAGAAGTTCCTGCCTGTAGGCATCACCTCTGGCTTGCCCCGGGTTATGAGACCTGATGGACCTGGCTCGATGTATCCGGCATCGAATCCATGGAGGAGAGCGCCGATCTCATCTGATGCGTCGATTCTCCACACGATCTCGGCTGCATTATCCCTCACTGAGAGGATCCCGACTTCGTCGAGTCTCTTCAACCTACCCCTGAGAACCTCCTTGCAGGCGGTGGCGGGGTCTTTGCCGTCCAGAAACCCGTTTAAAATCTCCTTTCCAAGTGCGTCGATCTCGGTTAACACCTCGCTCTTCAGATCGGCTGGCTCAGTATCCATTCCCAGAAGATCAATGACAAGCTTTCTCATCTCTGAGTCGTACCTCAGTATCGAGTTGATGAACGCGATCCTCTGATCGCCTTCGGGACTTTCCCCGAATATATGCATCCCGTCCGGTATCTGGGTGTTGTAGAGCTTCGTTATCGCTTCGTGCGCCGCGTCCACGATTCTATCGAATGGAACACCCATCTCCACCAGTTCATCGAGCTTTATCTCTTCTGTTAGATTCGAATTCGTCAGGAGATCAGTGATTATATGCTCAAGCGCATGTGCTCTCGCCTTATCAGATACCTTAGTCTTGTTGTACTCTGCGATCTGGTCTTCGAGCTCCTTCAGATCACCATAAAGACCGCTTTCTGTCATGACGGTCTGCATGTGATCTATCAAGGTAGCATAACTCCTTCTTTTAGCGATGGTCCCTTCCGGGGGATTGTCTGCGTTGTAGATGTAGAGATGCGGCATATCCCCAATCGCAATATCCGGATAGCAGCTCTTTGATAGTGCAACCGACTTTCCCGGCAGGAACTCAAGGTTTCCGTGTGTCCCGACATGGATGATTACACCCGCGCCGAAGTTGTTCTCGATCCACCGGTATGTCGCCATGTACTGGTGCGGCGGCGGAATCTCGGGATCGTGAAGAATCTTGCAGACCTGCCCGTCACACCGCGTCCCGGCACATCCTCGTTTTGGCTGGACGCATACCACAGCGTTGCCGTATTGTACGCCAGTTACAACGATCTTGCCATCATAAACCATCGCGGCTGGAACATCGTCTATCTCCTCGCCCGGCGGATTTCCCCATGCATCGCACATCCTTGTCTTCACAGCCGGCTGGAGCGTATCGAACCATTCCTCGTACTCCTCCCTGGTCACCAACGCTAGCGCCCCGCCTTTATCCACGATCTCATCGATCGTCGTCCATCTGAACTCGGATATGGCTTTATGGTCCATGATGTTCTCGATCAGCTCTTTTCCGCTCTCAGGCACATCGACCGCGTATCCTGCATCTTTCATCGCATGAAGGATTCTTGCAACGCTCTCAAGCGTATCGAGATGTGCTCCTCCACCCACTGTCGCCTCAACCGATGCGCAGGGGTTGTTATGGAGGATGAATGCGACTTTGCGCTCGGACTTGGGCGTGTCCTTAAGATCGATCCATTTCTTGATCCTGGAAACGATCTTCTTCACACGATCATCGATCGGGGCGTGGCGCTCGAACTCGGTTCCATGCGCATCCTCGGTTCTTGATGCACCGATGATCAATGGATCGATCACACCCTCGAACTCAGCCAGCGCAACGCTCCATGCAACCTCGCTCGAACTCATCCCCTGAAAGTCCTTCAGCCACTCTTCTTCGGTCTTGTGATAGACCGTCAACGGATGAAATACCGGAATGTCGAGTTTCTTAAGAGCACCTACAGATTCTTCACTGTTTCCTGCATGGAATATCGATTGGAGGTTCAGGATGGCATCGATCTTCATAGAATTCATGAAGAAGTCTTTGGTCACCTCTCCGCTCGATTTGGCACCGGTTTCGGCGTCACCCATCCCGAAACAGAAAGCCGGGATCACATCAAACTCTGTTTCGAGTTCGCGGATCACCGCATCCACGATCTCAAGGTCACCATTTGCCCAGTATGTCCGGTGGAACAGCATCCCGATCGCATGGCTCTTCTCTGGCTTGTACCATTCCAAGTAGTCATCTATGCTCTCAAAAGGTCGTTCTGCATCCGGATGGTATATTCCCTGCCACATCGTCTCGGCTGGCGGATCAAACTCATAATCGAGACTAAGAACCTCAGATCCTATGTATCTGAGCATGTTTGCTATGTTCTCCTGCCCCCCGTAGATGTGGTATGCGTTGACCGTCGCAACAACCTTCAGCGGGACGGTTGAAGGCTCCCAGTAGGATGGATCGTGTCCGAACGAGATGATCGGAACATCCAACTTATTCAGCTCTTCGATGATCTCATCCCAGACCGCATCGCTCGTTGGACGCAGAATGACTACATCTGCGTCTCCGAACGATTGTGTACAGCGCTTTCGCTTCGAATCGTCATCAAGATCATAAGTGGACCAAGCGTTTAGTTCCATGCCAAGCTCGTTGCAGGCGTCTGCAAGGAGCGCGATATCGCTCCCCCATGTTACTGATGTTATCTTCATCATTTACCTAAGGCCTCCTATCGAGTGTATATCTTCGAGAAGCTCCTGTTCATGCGCGACGATATCGTGAACCTCCCCGGATGAGATGCGGTCAACCGAAAAGTACCGCCCGCCTGCGTGTTCCGCGATCGTCCTGCAGTATCCAAGCTGCATCTTCACAAACGATCCCCCAACGGTTTCGGTATCAAGAATAACCACGTGGATACCCGCGGATCTCGCTTCTTCCGCGATCAAGAGGAGTTCTTCCTTGATTTTGGCGCCCTCGCCCACGGAGACGTTTGCCCTGCCATCCGAGATCAGAACCATGATCGGAATCGTCTCATCGTTTCTCATTTTCTCGCCTGCCAACAGATTGAGCCCGGTGTTGAGACCCGCACCAAGCGGTGTCTTCCCCCCGGTCGGAAGCTCTCTTAATCGTTCGAATGCGAGATCAACGCTCGAGCACAGCGGGAGCAGCACATCCGCAGAATCGCCCTTGAACGCAACCATCCCGATTCTGTCCCGCTGCTGGTAGGAGTCCATGAGAAGCGACATGACCGCTCCTTTGGCACTCTCCATCCGGTTCGACGCACCCATCGAACCGGACGCATCCACCACAAAGAGGGTTGCTGTCGAGACCTTTCCGACCCTGATCTTCTCTCTCACATCCCCGCTCTCGATCATCACTGCATTCCTGCCAACAATGCCCGCACCCCGGTCTTTCTGGTGTGGTGCAGCCGCACGGATCGTTGCGTCGATTGCGACATCGGTGGGTCTTCCTGGTGGCATGGTGTGGCTGGCATATCTCCCGCGGTTGTACCGTGCAAGCGTTGGAATCCGCCGCCCTGATGTCTTGCTGCGGTGTATCTGGTCACGCCTCTCCTTTGGTCGCACCCGGTTCGTGTCGATCGGGTCCCCGATCGCAAAGACCGACTCGGGCGCTTGTGCCTGCTCCCCATCAGAATCGTCATCAGTATCAGGCGGGTCTTGAGGCTCGGAGCCCTCTGTCGGCTCATGCTCATGCTTGTGTTCGGGTTGCTCTCTTCGCTCCTGCGGCTCCTCCTCCGATTCGTCCTCTTTCTGCTGCTCTTCCTGTTCGTCCTTCTCCTTCTCCCGCTCCTTCTCATCCATCATCTCGTCAAGCTTCTCGGTATCAAGCTCTGGCGGCTCAAACGGCTTCCTCCGCATCCTGTGCGGCAGCGCAAGCTCCATCGCCTCCTTGATGTCATTAAGCGTGACCTCTGTGCGGTTATCGAACGCCGCAATCGTCTTTGCGGTTCTCGTGATCACAATCTCTGCCCGATGCGTCCTGACACCGAGTTCGATGCACATCTCAGCCGTGGTCCTGAGGAGATCATCGCTGATCGTAACATTGGAGAGTAGCGATTTTGCCGCAAGGATATTTTCGGCAAGTTCTGTCTGCGCATCCTCAAACGCCTTTTTGCACCCGCCCGGATCGCTCTCGAAGCTCTCAGCAACCTTCACAATCTCGACGCGTGCGTCTGCATCGGACAGGCTCTCGACATTCGCCTGAAGCCCGAAACGGTCCAGAAGCTGCGGTCGCAGTTCTCCTTCCTCGGGGTTCATCGTCCCGACGATGATGAATCTCGCGGGGTGTCCCACAGAGACCCCCTCCCGCTCCACCATGTTGACGCCCATCGCGGCGGAATCGAGCAGGACATCGGCGACGTGGTCGTCCAGCAGGTTCACCTCGTCTATGTAGAGGATGCCGCGGTTCGCAGCAGCCAGTATCCCGGGTTCGAGCGCACGTATCCCCTCTTTTATCGCTTTCTCGATGTCAAGCGTGCCAACAACCCGATCCTCGGTGCATCCGAGCGGGAGATCAATTACACGGGCTCTTCTCGTCACGCTTTCAAGTTTTTCGCCGTTTTCCGAACGCTCATAACAAAGGTCACACATCTCAGCGGCATCCGCCGGATTGCAGTTGAATGGACAACCATTCACAATCTCAATCTCCGGAAGCAGCTCCGCAAGCGCCCGCACCGCTGTGGACTTCGCTGTTCCTTTCTCGCCCCGTATAAGGACGCCACCGATCCGCGGGTTGATCGCGTTCAGGATCAGTGCTTTCTTCATCTGTTCCTGCCCGACGATCGCGGTGAACGGGAGTATCTGTCTGTTTAAGTGATGCATTTCGTTTATCTCCTTATTTACACATTATTATACAATTTCATGCTTTCATAACGTTGCTCTTCTAAACACATAAGTACATATCGCGAGTACGATTCCTGCACTCACTGCAAGCATCACGATCTCACTGACCGCGACACTGCCCCCGGTAAGAAGCGCCCTTGCACTGTCAATTGCGTGGCTGACCGGATTTACGGACGCAACCATCCGAAGCCAGTCCGGCATCCTGTCATACGGCATCAGTGCCGTGCTTGTGAAGAAGAGCGGCATACTGATCATGGCATTTATCGCAGCGTATCCGTCATGGTCATCCACCGCAAGTGCGATCGTTGTCGCAATCGACGC
>JAYEGG010000443.1:0-5371 GCA_034658995.1 Methanobacteriota archaeon
GCGGGTTTTCCATGTTTCGGGCGGTTTTGGTTATAGTGGTTTATGTTTTAAGGTCTTACGTGACATAGGTTTAATACTGCATACAGCGATGCTTTTGAGAAGAGGTTTAATAAATGCCAACGATACACAGACCCCGACGAGGGTCACTTGCATTCAGTCCGAGAAAAAAAGCAAAGAAACCGGTTGCACGGATCAGATCGTGGACCAAAAACGGAACAGAACCTAAAATACAGAGTTTTGCCGGGTACAAAGTCGGGATGACCCATGTGGCGATGATCGATGACCACCCGAAACGCCTGACATCGGGCATGGAGATATCGATGCCGGTAACGATCATCGAGACTCCGCCGATGCGCGCCATTGCAATACACGCTTATTCCCGTGATGAACATTACGGGCTTAAAATGATCTCAGAGGTGAGGGAAGGGGGGGATTACAGCAGTATCGAGGGTGCTCTTGAGGAAGGCATTGTGGACGAGATCCGGATGATCGTGCAGGCTATGCCAAAAAGCATCACCGGAGTTCCGAAGAAGACACCTGACTATATGGAGACCATGGTTGCTGGCGGGGACGCTGTCGCACGGTTCGAACATGCAAAATCCCTTCTTGGCATGGAGTACAACATCACAGACATATTCAACGAGGGCGCTTTCATTGATGTCGTGGCGATCACCACCGGGAAGGGGACTCAGGGTCCTGTGAAGCGATGGGGTGTGCAGCTCCAGAAGGGTAAGCACAGCCGAACCGGAAAGAAGCGCCACATAGGAAATCTTGGTCCGTGGAAACCGTCTTATGTCCGCAGGACTGTGCCGCTGATGGGGCAGACCGGCTATTATCAGCGCACCGAGTACAACAAACGCATCCTAAAGATCGGGGCTGATGGCGCAGAATTAGTGCCTGATGGTGGATTCATAAACTATGGCATAATCAGGAACGGCTACGTGATGCTGCAGGGGAGCGTTCCGGGACCATCGAAGCGATTGATCCGGATGAGGCACTGCATACGTGAAAAACCTGCGTGGGATGCTCCGGTGATCACGCATATCAGCACACAGTCCAAGCAAGGATGATTAAAATGAAGCGCAATGTTTTAAGTTTATCAGGAAGTCCTTTACGGGAGATTGAGCTTCCGGGCGTATTTTCTGAGGTGTATCGTCCGGATATCATCAAAAGAGCAGTTGTTGCTGCGCAGGCGAACCGGAGGCAGCCGTATGGTGTGAGCGCGTACGCGGGCATGAGAACCTCTGCGCGGTCTCTTGGTTCTGGCAGGGGCATAGCGCAGATACCACGGCTCGTGAATTCCAACCAGGCGGCACGAGTTCCGCAGGCAAAGGGCGGCAGGAGGGCACATCCACCAAAGGCGGAGAAGGACTGGACCGAGAAGATCAATCGGAAGGAGCGAAGGCTTGCTATCCGGTCGGCGATCGCTGCCACAACTAATCCCGAGCTCGTCGCTGCCAGAGGACACCGGGTCGAAGCGGATGTCAAGCTTCCGATCATCGTTGAGGATGCGTTTGAGAGCCTGACAAAGACCTCTGAGGTCTGCAAGGTGCTGGAGTTGATCAGCGTCTGGGCTGATGTGGTTCGTGCCAAGGACGGAAAGAAGATCAGGGCAGGCAGAGGAAAACTCAGAGGCAGAAAATACAAGAAGCCAAAGAGCGTCTTGATCGTGGCATCCGATTATAGCGGCATCGAGAAAGCCGCACGCAACATTTCCGGTGTGGATATCACGACTTACGACAGATTGAATGCCGAGATGCTCGCACCGGGCACGCATGCAGGCAGGCTCACGATCTGGACCGAGAGCGCGATCTCGAAACTGAAGTAGTGTGTTACGTATCCGGGCATGGCATGCGCACCTGCATGCTGCCCCGGATTGGTTTTTAGGATAATTGTTGAGTAGGCTCATAGTGTATCTCTTGTGGGGGTGATAGAGACTTTTTAATTTCTTCCGGATAAGTGGGTCATGGCAAAAAAAAGATTAACCGCAGAGGACGCTGAGGATCGCAGAGGGGTGTTGTTTCTCTCTCTTCTCTCTCCCGTCCCTCTGCGGTTTTCGAATCGTCCCAGAAAATAATAAAAAGTGTCAGATGATAGCCCTGAGGTTACTTGACCTCCGCACAGAACCGGGCGTGAATACTTCCCACATCCGGCGCTTTAGAAACCGCCCCATTCTTTTCCGGACAACTCTCCGGGTTCATCTGCGTCCTCTATGGTTTAATCTTCCTTATCAGGACCCAGTCCTCAGGAAGGGTGAAAAGGTTGTGCACTCGCGAATTACCCGAGAGTCCAAAAAAAATAAACAGCACGAATTGGACCATCGCATTTTGTGAGATATTGTCCCTTACAGGAACAGTGCCACATCGGACAGAAAAAAAATAGCGGATGTGCCGAATCGATCGACACACTCATCTGGAGGTTTCACCACTTCTGGATGTATGTAACCAGTTCCCGCTTTGCCTCGAAGTTGTTCTCTAATCGGTCAACCATATTGTGATACAGCGTGTTGAGCGATGGAAATCCCCATGGATCCTCAAGATGGTGGATAGCCCAGGATGATGCCTGTTTCACATTCATCTGACCATTGTTTACAAAGTCCACAGCGTCTTCGGCTATTTTGTCGATGCCGGCAAGATCAAGCTCACCAAGCTCCATTTGCACTTTAACGGGTTCAACATGTTCTATCATTCATTGCACCTCTTTCCCTATTGTAATACTTTATGTAGTATTAACAACATGAAGTATTACTACATTCAGTAAATGTGTTAATCATATATAAACATTTCTGATTCGTACGTGTTTAGCTAACTATAAGATTGCAGCTAAACACATACAGAACCACGAGATTACACTGATTTCCACAAGATTTCTGTGTTAATCTCGTGAAATCTTGTGTAATCTCGTGGTTTTTGAGACTTTTTAATTTGTTCTGGTCGGTTGAAAAACATGACGCCAATCCGGCAAATGCAAGTATGATTAGATGGGTGTAATCAGTGAAATCAGTGTTAATCTGTGGCTAAAAGTTTTATTTGCCACAGATTAACTCAGATTACGCAGATTATCAGTGTAAATAGATTTTTAGATCGATAGTGCCACATTCCGGCAGTTGTGCGTGCATAAGGCGATCCGACGTTCCCAGAAAATAATAAAAAGTCTCTGGTTTTTCGCCTTGGCTAAACACATACTCTGATTCTAATGGATTCTGTGGTTTTAATCTTTGCGCCCTTGGCGTCACCCTCGTCTTTCTCGTTCATCTGATCTAACGAGAAGGTCGCAAAGGCGAGAGCGACGAGAAAGTTTAGATGGGTGCACCGCGTTTTTCCACGCATGCGAGAGGACTACCGTTAGCGACCACAGAAAACGTCAGAACCAGAAACATTTCCACTGTAATATTGGGAACAATACTGGCTGAAACCGGTCACTTCAACCCTGATAATAAAAATGCAGCAGCAGGCATCTTGCATAGCGAGACTATTATCAGACACTTTTTATTATTTTCTGGGACGATTCGAAAAACCGCAGAGAGCGCATAGGGACGGGAGATAGAAACAACAACCCGCCACGATCCTCAGCGTCCTCTGCGGTTAATCTTTTTTTGCCATGACCCACTTATCCGGAAGAAATTAAAAAGTCTCTATTATCACATCAATATCTAACATTGCATGACCCGGTTTCATGGCAACATCCCGCGCAAAAAATCCTCCTGCGTAACCCCATCCCGGCGCGCCATCTTGCGAAGCGCGTTCTGGATGCCTGTGCCATACTGTGCCGCTTTCTTTGGCGCCTCTGCAATCTCTGCGGGGAGATACTCTTCGGACGCCTTCCGCAGAATGTATTTTCGTGTATAACCATCTCCTCTGCGGATCTTGAGTCTGACATCGATCTTGCAGGAGATATCCACCACGTCAGGACCGAGCATCGGCATGCGCAGTTCCACACCGTTTAATTGCGCAACCGCCGCATCCCGCGCAACTTGATCAGGAAGTGCGAGCAGGTCCTTTTTAAGCTCGCTGTCAAGCCCCCCGTCGTCAAACGCCTGTTCGTATCGCTGGTATCCGGCAAACAACTCGTCTGCGCCCTGCCCGGTCATCAGCACCGAATCTCCGCGGACATGCGCACATCTTGATACAAAGTACATGCACAGACCGATCCCGACCGCAACCGGGCTTGTGCTCCCGATTGCGCGCATCACGGGGGAAATCGCGGACTCAATGTCTGCCGGTGCACACTCGCAGATGTGCAGCCGGTCGTGCAGTCCAAGTAGTGTTGCTGCCCGTTCTGCCTGCCTTATGTCATGGGAACCGCTCATCCCGATTGTATACAGCTCAACCCGGGGGTTCATCGATGCCGCAACAGATGCGATGAGCGCACTGTCGATGCCTCCGGAGAACGCTATGCCATCGCAGTCAGGCACACATAACCGCACAGAATCTATGATGCGGTTAATGAGCTTATGTGCGATCTTGGTTTCTAATTCAGGTTCTGATGTGGCTTCTGATTCGGGTATGTGTCCGGGGTTATTGTTGTGCCACGTCATCTCTATCTCACATCACGCTATCTCACACCGCTCACAATCTGAACCGTATTATGTGCGCAGACGGATTTTTTGGTATGATTAAATCCGGCATCCCGGATCATCGAGGATAAATCCCTTTTAATGAAGTCTTTCGCGGTTTTCCCTTCCACAAACATCCAGATAGTAAACAGGCATTGGATCAGTTTATTTGTGGGATACGAATAATCAAGGACCACTATCTTCCCGCCCGGCTTTATAACCCTCCGCATCTCGCAAAGCACATTCATCCGCACCTGATGCGGCATCTCATGCAAGCCGAACGTTATTGATGCGCAGTCAAAACATCCGTCGTCATAAGGGATCTCCTCCGCATTCGAGAGGCAGAACCGTACATTATCTTTCTCTCTTTTCTCTCTTTTTTTCTTATCTGCGCATTTAAGCATCTTTTCGGACAGATCAACGCCAACCACCGCGCCACCCTCCCCGACCACATCCGCAATCCTCGCACACATCACACCGGTGCCGCAGCAGACGTCCAGAACCTTGTTGCCCGATGTTGCGCCCATCTCGTCGATGACAGATGTCCACATCACCTCCAGACCCCGATCTCCGCCGATGAAGAAGGAAAGAAATCGGACAAGAGGGTCATACATGAATGCGATCCGGTCGCAATCGTCCCTGTAATGCTTCGGTCTTCTCACATCCCGAATTGTGCAATCGCGGGTGCATATAATTAACCCGCGCGTACGTGTTTAGCTAACCACAAGATTGCGCTAAACACATCGGAACCACGAGATTACACGGATTTCCACAAGATTTCTGTGTTAATCTTGTGTAATCTTGTGTAATCTCGTG
>JAYEGG010000443.1:5471-6819 GCA_034658995.1 Methanobacteriota archaeon
GTGTAATCTCGTGGTTTTTCCACCTCAGATAAACACATATACCCGCGCAAAAACCGCCGATCCGCACAAATGATAATCACCGTTAAGCCCAGATAACCTGTCATGCTCCAACGCATCTACGAGCGCATCTACGAATACCGGCTGCACTCCCGGGTCGTCAGGCGCAACATGCCTGCCGGACTGACGCTCGTGATGACCGAGAGCGACATCTCCACACCAGCCGGGATCGAAAAACTACGATCCTTTGTTTTGTGGTGCGCAGATCTCGGCATCGAATCACTCATCGTATACATCGCTGTGACGATATGTGAGGGTCTAAAAGAGGATGCAACCTCGCAGATCGTTGATAAACTTGATAAAACTGATCTGATTGCAAGGATGTATGTCAGGGACGATTCAGGGGCAAGAATGATCTCTACTATAGACCCAAACAAGGGCAAGGGTGGGGGCGAGGATGTTGATGGGCTGGTGGGCATGAACGTGGATTGCAGGGTCAAACTCGATATCTCAATAGGGTATGGGGGAAAACTCGAGCTTACTGATGCAATAAAAGATATTTTAAAGAAGGTGGAATCCGGAGAAACTGATTTTGATGACATTGATACGGATATGATCGAATCTCACCTCGTCTTCAAACATAAGCCGGATCTGGTCATTCGTGCGGGCGGGAAGTCTCTAACCGATTTTTTGATATGGCAGACGATCTACTCTGAATTATATTTTACAGATGTGAATTTCGCCGAGATACGAAGACTGGACTTCCTACGGGTCATACGGGATTATCAGAAGCGTCAGCGAAGATATGGGCGGTGAAGTAATCAGGGAGTCTTTTTAATTTATTCTGGTCGATTGAAAAACATAATACCAATCTTACAAACAGTTGTATGATGGGACTTCCGGAATCTGCATCCATCTGCGGTTAATATAATTGAAATAAGCTATAGTAACCAGAAAGTACTAAAATCACTAACATCGGAGGATATTCATTATTTACTTGATTTATCATAGATTGATTTCACGGAAAGTACCAAAGAGCCGGCAAAGCGTAACTGCTCAGGTACCTAAAACCACTATCATGGGACTTCACTATGCAGGAACTGCATGGGACCTGGGGGCGCACCGTAACCAAACCAGGGAATTTAACCGCAGAGTGCGCGGAGGGACGCGGAGGGGGGGATAAACGGTTAACGACTCTCTCGTTCCTCTGCGCCCTCCGCGGTTATTTTTCTGGCTCTCTGGTATCTTCCGTGATAGCGAACCCAGGAGCTCTATCAGATTGATCATCTATTCAGCCACTCGATATCGGTTTTGCAGAGTTTCCTGTCAGTTGAAAATATAATGAACCGCG
>JAYEGG010000444.1:0-6811 GCA_034658995.1 Methanobacteriota archaeon
AATCAGTGGCTGATAAAGGTTTTTAGCCACGGATTAACGCAGATTACACTGATTTTATCAATC
Organism: Methanobacteriota archaeon; assembly: GCA_034658995.1. Lineage (GTDB taxonomy): Archaea > Halobacteriota > Methanosarcinia > Methanosarcinales > Methanogasteraceae > Methanogaster_D. The sequence goes on from JAYEGG010000444.1 coordinate 64, forward strand.
TACTCATTCCCAGGTTCCCTCGTACTACATGGTTTAATAAACTATCGTAGATTATGACACTACCTGAAAATCGCATTGAACACCCGATATCCCCCCACCCATCCTCAATCACAACCAGCGATCAATCCGAGCTCCGCATCAAAAGCCTCCTGAAGCTTACCCGCATCAGGACCGCCGCCCTGTGCCATCTCTGGCTTTCCGCCACCACTCCCACCGAGTTTTCCGCATATCCTGCGCACGATTGCGCCGGCATCAAGCCCGCTTGCCTGTGCGTCCTTGCCAACTATGACCACGACTTTCCCGCCATCGTCGGTGCTGCCGATGAGCGCGACCATGTCCGGGATCCCGCGCAAGCTTCCCGCGATCTTGATTAATTCCTGCATATCCGCATGAGAACTGATATACGACGCGATTCTGATGTTGCCGGCGGATCTTGCGCCTGCAACCATGTTATCCACGAGTGTAGATGCAAGTTCCTCTTTCAGCCGGGTATTTTGCTTCGAAAGCTCCTTCCACTCGGTAAAGAACCTGTTTGCGGCACTGGCGAGTTTTTCCGGCGGCACCCTGAGGGTCGAGCATGCCTGTTTCAGTATGTGGTCTCGCTCCTGTGAGGCGAGCACGGCTGCGCTTCCCGCGGCAAACTCGATCCGCTCAACACCATCCTGTATCCGCTCGGTGTGCAGCAGCTTGATCTGCCCTACCATGCCGGTGTATGGCAGGTGCGTCCCTGCACACGCCTCCACATCACCGCCGACCCGGACGACCCGGATCTTCTCGCCAGGTGGAACGCCACCCTGGTACAGACCAAAACCATACTCCTTCTCAGCGTCTACCCGGTCCATCCATCCGGTATGTACACGCCGGTTTTTCGCAACCTCCTTGTTTGCGAGCTGCTCGATCTCGACAAATTCATGGTCCGTGATGCGCTTAAAATGAGTTATATCCAGGCGGGCTTTTGTTTCCGACTTTTGCGCACCGGTCTGCCAGATATGATCACCGAGAACGACCTTTGCGCAGTGATTCACGATATGCGTAGCTGTGTGGTGCTGGGCATGTGCGAATCTGCGTTTCGAGTCGATCCTGCCGCTGACAAGGTCCCCTCTTCGCATCGGGATAACCTCACCTCCCTCCAGTTCGGCAATCTCGTGGAGAACAACTCCTGAGACCGACTGCACATCAGTCACATGCAGAACAGCATCCGCCGTGGACAGCACGCCGTGATCAGCCGGCTGCCCGCCGCCTTCCGGGTAGAAGAGCGTCTGGTCAAGGGCGATGTGACCATCACACACCTCGAGCACCACAGCCTCAAACGACACATTCTCCGTTTCATCGTAAAACAGAAGTTTTGTCGGCGGAATAAGTTTTATCTGGTCTTGATATGGCGTTTCCGCTTCAGCTTCCGCCGCTGCCGCAACGGTGTGCGTGCTTGCAACCATCGAGTAGAAGTTGTCCGGGAGGTCTATGGCAGTCTTTTCCGCGTCTGCCACCTCCTTTGTGATCTCAGGCGGGATGCCGTGTGTATCATACCACTCGATCAACTGCGATGTTGAAATTGCCCCGGTATGTTTCATTTTCTTAACCGAACGCTCAATAAGCCGCCTGCCTTTTGAAATAACCTGTCTGTACTTAGTTTCTTCCAGATCAAGGATCTCTCGAATGGTTTGCGACCTGTGTGCATACGCGGGATCGCTGATCTGGTTTATCTGCATCTCGACCAGCTCTGAAATTGAAATATCGAGTTCTGTCGCGTCCATCAGGCGCAACATCCGTCTGATGACCAGTCTTGCAAGGTAGCCTGCTTTAACGTTTGATGGAACGATTCCGTCACCGAGCATGAACGCAAGGCAGCGGGAGTGATCAACAATTGCGTACACCTTCTCAACCGGCTCTATGATTGATTTAAGCCGTTCCACGTCGATCCCGATCTCTTTCGCCACTGAATTACGCAGTTGATCGAGATCTGTGGTCGTGCCAAGATCAAACCTGCCTGACAGGCGTGCGTTCTGTGCAAGCACCTCTGCATATTCAGGATCGTGCAACGAATGTTCGATTCCTGCATATTCAGTGACTTTGTTCACCATCTCCGGAAATACCGCATCATATATTGTTGGGGACCCTTGCGACGCCCACACGAATCGTTCAAGACCGTATCCGGTATCCACGATGGAATTATTCATTTTAACGTACTGTTTCCCCTTGATTGTGATGTCGCCGTCCCTGCTCTCGCGCAGGTCCATGAATACAAGGGTTGCGAGTTCGAGACCGTCAACGATCACCTCAAGACATGGACCTGCGTTGCCGCCACCAGCCCACGGCTCCTCTTTGTAGGTGACATCGCTGAGCAGCCCGAGTTTGGCGAGCAGGCGGTCACAGTACTCCACGGTCTCATCCTTCCAGTACACTCTATGGTCCAGGTCATTGAAGGCATGATGTGCCATCATCTCAAAATTTGTGAGATGTCTCCCGCTTTTACCAACCGAATCCAGATCATCAAGCCGGATGCATGGTTGCGATATGCATAACGGGTTTGCCGGCGGGGGCACGGCTCCGGATGTGACGTATGGCTGGAAATCAGCGATTGAGGCGATGGTTAAGTAAATGTCGTCGCGCCAGCGTGCGATCACCGGATACCGTTCGATTCGTGTGTGATCATTCGCTTCAAAGAAGGAGAGAAACGCCTCGCGCATCTCTGTGAGATTGTAGCTCTTTGAGAATGCCGGGGCACCTATAAATGAATACTCATCGCATGATGCGTCGCCGCAGGTCTCCTGTTCCGCGTTCCTTGTCCAGAAGTGCTCGCCACATTTTGGGCATTTTTTACGTGTGAATCCATTATCTTTGAAATATGCGAGTTGATATTCCTGGTCAAACATGTGATTGTTCATGCGTCCTGTTCTGATTTAAATGTGTTCTGTGTGGCAGGGGGGGGCGGGACGGTCACGCCATCTGATGCCGGATTGACACTCTGGTTTTCTCCCGGATATCCCCGGGGGGGGTCAAAGCAGCCAGTGTGTGACCTGACGTGGGACTGAAAGTTTGGGGGTGACTACTCAGGGCTTGCCAGAAAACACCCTATTAAAATTCCTGATTCTGAGGGATTCTGCGGTTTTTTAGAGGGTGCCAAAAGAAGGGTTTTTTCATTCTTTGCGCTCTTGCGTCACCATAGTCTCTCTCGTTCCTCTGATCTAACGAGACGGTCGCAGAGTTAAGAGAGGTACGCCCGCGTTTTTTCACATACGCGAGGGATCTGCCGTTAGCGACCACATAAAACGTCAGAACCAGCGTTTATGCGGGGCTTGATCAATCCTGCAGACTGTATGAGAACCCGCACTCAGGACAGAAGTACATGAAGATCTCAGTCCCTTTCTTGCTCTTCTTGACGGTGGTCTCCATCCATGTGCCGCAGACTGTGCATTTGTGATCATGAAGCGTGCGGTTTCTTTGCGTGTCCGCGCCTTCAGTCACGATTTCACGCCCCGGACCAATGATAGTCCTTCGATCAGCCCGAAACAACCGGTCAGCATCATGTCGCCGTACGGCGCGGCAAAAGTGACGTCGTGCCTGCTCTGCTCTGCCAGGTGCCGGTTTGGTCCGGTGACGATAATCTGCGGCATCTCGGGGGGAGTGTCCCTTATATGACATCCGTGCCCGCCGCTCTCAAACACCTCTTCAAACGTCAGCGTTCCTGCCGCGAGTTTTTCTATGTATGTATCGAGCGTCTCGATGGTTATCTGTCTGGTATGGTGCTCAAATACGCCGGTGATGCGGTTATCCATCAGTATCGCGCAGAGTGTGTGCCCGTTTCCGATGTTCAGCACGATCATTGGCTGATCCGGATCTTCTGCGGCACCCGCCGCCCCGAATACCGCCGCAGGTCCGGTATCCATCACAACCACATCATTGCAAACATGCGACAGTGCCCGTGCGGCGGCACCCATGCGCGTGAGATACGCGGGAATCGTTTCAGGGGTGTATACGAACGATCGCAGATCACCCCCGCGATCGATCACCTCCCTTAAGTGCTCAAACCTGAATATGCGGTTGCTGCTCATGCTTTCGCCATGATCCTGCACGGCAACCGCAAACATATCGGGCATATCCACGCTGAACAATCCGAGCATCTGTTCGATCGCAGGTAGATCGATGTCTCCTGTTTCGATGCGGATTGCACCAGCAGGGGGATCTTCGTTCTGCGGTATTATGGTCACGCCAAGACTGCGCACACGGTCAAGATCGTCATAAATCGTCTTTGCAGCAGCTTCCGTCGAATAGACCTGCAGCCCATCTTTCAGGTGTTGTTTTACGGCGCGGACGCAGGCGCCGCCGCCCATCACGTCTCCGATCAGAAAGATGTCTTTGCCCAGGTGCGTGGCATTTCCGATCCGTTTTGCCACAATCGCTGTCTGCGATGGCAGAACCATCTTGAAACACTGCTCGACCTGCATTTCGCTGTCATATATCAGGATATCCTGCGTTCCAGCGCCCACGTCGATCGCAACAGCCGGCGTATCACTTGAACTTGATATCATCATGTTCCATCAGCACCTGAAGTTCCTTTAAGCTCATGCGCCCGGTCGTCTTGAACTTCTCCAGTGCGATCTCGTGTTGTTCGTCATCGGTTTCCGCACGCTCTCCCGGCGGATGCGCCCCTTTCATTGCATCAAGATAGGGGGATAATTCGTCGCGTAGACGCTCAACCGTTGCCTTGTTCGCATCGATTGACTTGCTGAGTGGCTTGACGATGCGGTATTTCTCTTTTAGTTGCGTGTGGTACAGGTTCGCTTCCTTGCGAAGGGCGTCCAGATCCTTGTATGTGCCAAGCAACTCCTCGTGATGCGTCTGTGAATCATCCGCAAGACTCTGGATCTCCTGGTGTGCCTGATCGCCGGTCTTACGCATCTCTCGTATCTCTTTGTAGATCGGAATGAGTTCGCTATGAATCGCATCAGCTTCCCTGCTCACGACCAATCGCTCGCCAAGTTGTTTCAGTCGTTCCATGGAGTCGATCTCGTGTTTTAACGGGATATCCGCTTGAATGAAGACATACAGCTCGTTTGCATAAGCTTTTTCGAGACTTGAAGTCCGCATCTTCGCGATCGAATTAAGCTCATCGCGTTTGGCTTTCAATTGATCCAGCCGACTTCGCTGCTGGCTTATCTGCCCCTGTACTCCGCTTCTGGGTTTTTTCAGATCGGCAATCTTCTGATTGATGGCGTCCCTGGTCTTTCTGCAGGCAGATGCCTTGGTCGCGTATTCCTTGACCTTTGCATTGAGTCCATCGCGTTTATTCCGCAGTTCATCGATCGATCCACGATGCAATTTAATCTCTTCGATGGATTTCCGTATGTCCTTGTTCAAACGGTCTACTTGTTGCCTGAGAAGGTTAACATGACTCTTTAATTCCTTTTCAGTCATATCCGACGCATTTTTTGGTGAATTAGAATCATCAGTCATTTTGATCGCCTCCTGCATCTTGTGCGGTCATCGCATTCAGCGTACCCTCCCAATAATCAACCGCAGCAACGTGACTGTTGATCCGGTTCTTCAGCCAGATGTGCCGCCCACGCACCTCTTTCAGTTGCTCGGCATACTCGACAAACGACTCATGGTGCCCCTGAGACTGGTCTGCGATAGAAACAATCTCGTTGTGGCACGTATCTGCATCTTCTATCATTGTTTCGATCTCTGCAGATATGTTTTTGATCGTTCCATCACCAGTATCGGCGCTGTCGCCAGATCGGATATCGTTTATCTCATCGATTCGTTTGGAGAGTTTTTTGATCTTTTCAACGATCTCGCGCTCCTTCCGGATACCCATGACCGTTGTCTGAAGTTTCCAGTCAAGTGTCTCGATGTCTTTCTGCAGACGCGCCATCTCCTGTTCATGCTTCCGTGCGCTCTGGCTGGCATTGATCAGATCAAACATCTCAATCCTGCGTTGTTTTGCCTGGTGATACAGCAGCTGCCGCTTATCCTTCAATTCAGCAACATGCTCGTTGATCTTGTCCCGCTCACCCCGCTCGTCCCCTGACTGCCCTTTCAGTTCGGACACCTTTGGATCAAGAACCTCAAACTCGCCCCGGTATGCATCGAGCAGCCGCTTATGTTTTGCGATGACTGCATTAACCAGTGCCACATCATCCCAGGTGTTGATGCTTTTGCTTGAAATTCTTGCATTGGATGACTGTTCGGTGGTTTTGTCGTCATTGTTCGGTTCTTTGGGTTCTTCTGATCTGCCGGGTTCTTCTGGTATGTCAATCACGTCCTTTCACTCATACTCGCTAGCGAGCGTCACCATCCACCATCATCTGGGCATGTGGCACACCGTCGATTATGAGCATATTGTCTTCTGTTATGAAACCACCCTCGAGTGCATGTTCGATAGCTCGCCTGCCAACGAGATTGGCGCTCGTTGCACGTGACATCATGTTCATGACTTCGGCTGGGGTCGATATCTCGCCTTTGTAGAAAAATTCAGATACTTCAAGGGTTAATGCACCATCGCTGAGGGTCTGTCCGATCAACTCGCGGTCACATATCGCAACCAGCAGAGTTTCACCGAATGTATGTGTCTTAATGTACATGAGTCCCACCGATATCATCGATCAAACGCCAATCACAAGAGATCTATCTCTTATTTTTTTAGGTTTTCACGTTATGGTATATATACCTATGTCGCCCCGGCACGAGAATGCACTTTCGACTACCTGCACATGTGTAGTCGTCACCGAAAAATAACATACTGAAA
>JAYEGG010000445.1:0-6803 GCA_034658995.1 Methanobacteriota archaeon
TTGGTCGCCGGGTCTATGGAACACTCAGGCGAGGGACAATATTCCTGAGTTGTAAAGTTACCAGAGTGTTCTCGCCAATACTTAAATATCTGTAACGCACAAGTGTATCTAAGTGGGTGTGGTATTGTGACAGACGCTGTTGAACTCATAGAGTTGCTCGAGCAGGGCACCAGGACAAGGAAGACTCGTTGCGAGGCTGTAGTCACACTTGGAGCTATGAGCAGGGATGTGAACGGCGATCTCTCGATGGTTTTTGATGCGCTTACAAAGGTGGTATGGCGTGACGACAGCAGGGCAGTACGCAACGCCGCCGCCATGTCGTTGTGCAAGCTTGGAGACGGTGGTTTCAATATTCTTCTGAAGATGTCTATCGATGATAGCATAAAGATACGGCTCATGGCTGAATCGCTCAGCAAACTGGGGGATACGTATTATCCGGTTTTCAACGAAATGAAGGAGCAGGATCGGTGGGTGCGTAAAAGCATCGTCGAAGCGTTCGGCAACTTCAATGAAGCGGCTGCTGTTACCGCATTGATAGAACTGCTTGAGAGCGAGGCTGCCGTCAGCAGACATAAGCCCGGTGAAGAGTGGGATTCATGGTATAATCTGCACTGGGCTTATGTTTCCGAGCATCTCGGAAGGATTGCGAATGCCAACGTTGATGAACTGCTCAAAGCGTTGAAGAAAGGGTGCAGGATCACCCGTGTCTGTGTTGCGGATGCACTTGGCGAGGTCGGCGAGACACATGTTGAGACAAAGTACACCGAAGACCTGCGAGAAACAAGGACGGTGCACCGTGAAAACATAGACAAACGCACGGTCCCTGCGCTTATAGGGGCGCTTGGCGACCCGTATTACCTGGTATCCGGAAATGCTGCAAAATCGCTCGGCAGGATCGGGGATGCGTCGGCAGTCCCTGCATTAATCGTGTTTCTGGAGTCTATCGGTGAGGATGCTGCCAGAGCGCTCGGTATGATCGGCGATCCCACTGCAATTCCGGCGTTAATTGAAGTGTTGCCACTCAAAGGCGCTGCTTACGCTCTTGGAAAGATCGGGGACCGATCTACAATTCCGGCACTTAAAGAAGCGCTTGCGCAGGAGATCGAAGCATCAATCGAAGCACCAGACCGGGGTAGGAACTATTATCCGAACTGGGAGCCTGCCCGCGCACTCTGCGAATTCGGAAATGAAGGTCTTGATGCAATCATAGACGTTGTTAAGCCACACATAGCTGATTCGGAACACTTTAGCGACCTTGTGAGCATAGTGAAAGGAGACTACACGGCGATAAACTCGTCCGACGAGTATAATGAGAATTCGCTGGCACTCGAGCTGTGCGATCTCTATGCTGAACTCCAGAACGAATATGCGATCGTCCCGCTCCTGATATACCTGATGAAATGCGCATCCGAGAATGTCGGAGTCGTTGCTGCCCAGATGATGTACCTGCTTGAGAACCAGATGCTACATCGCTTCTTTGACCTGCTACGGGACGATGATGTCCTGGTGCGCAGGGTTGTTGCCAGTCTGGGGTCTGTCGAGCCGGTGTACTTAAGCGAGATGTTCAACTCATACTTTGAGCTTGACCTGTACATCGATGAGATTGATACATTGGTAAGTGCGCTGAAGGACAACGATCCCGTGGTGCGCCAGAGCATTGCCGAGATGTTCAGCAAGATCATAGTGAGGGGCAGTTTTGATGTTAATTACGCAATGGATTCTCTTATATATTTAATCGATGATCCGGAGCCTTATGTGCGTGAAGCTGCAGCGGAAGCACTCTACCGCTTCGGCTCAAATGCATGTGAAAGGCTTACAGACCACGAACGCATGACCATAATCGGAACACTCCTGGATGCATCCGAGGACGAAAGCATCCGCTGTGCGATCGATTGCGTGGATAATTACCTCTGGGGCGGAATAGACATCGCAAACCAGAGCAATCTTTTCTACAGTGGTGGAAATACCGGAGAAGGCAAGGAATAATATCTGCCCGGGACCCCTCCAGTATCATGCCACCCAACAGATTTACCTAATATAATCGCTTATATCCATGCCGTGAATCCTGACGCACACAGAAGCACACCGTCTGATACATACTCCTACTTCGAGGATCTCGAAAACGACGTGCAGCAGGCAATCGAGATCGTGACCGCAGCGCGCATGATGGGGTGTGACCCTGAGCTACACCCCGAGATCCCGCTGGCAAAGGACCTCGCCGATCGTGTCGAGAACCTGATCGGAATCCCGGTTGCTGACCGGATCCGTGAGCTGGAACACGACATGGGGCTTTCCCGGGAGGAGGCTGCGATGCAGCTTGGTGTGGACATCGCAACCATGCGCACACACCAGTTTGATAGCAGGGATGAGGCTGTGGAGGCGTCCATAAGGGCTGCGGTCGCACTGCTAACCGAAGGGGTGGTTGCGGCGCCGATCGAGGGAATTGCAAAGATCGATATCGCTGATAACGACGATGGAACCGAATTCGTCCGTATCTTCTACGCAGGACCGATCCGAAGCGCTGGCGGGACTGCGCAGGCACTATCCGTGCTGGTTGCGGACTATGTGCGGCGGGAACTTGGCATCAACAGATACATCCCGCGAAACGAGGAGATCGAGCGGTATGTGGAGGAGATAACGATCTACCGGAGTATCGCCAACCTGCAGTACATGCCGTCTGACGAGGAGATCCGTTTGGTCGCAACAAACTGCCCGATCTGCATCACTGGCGAGCCGACCGAGGAAGAGGAGGTCGAAGGATACCGGAATCTGGCACGGGTCGAGACAAACCGCGTCCGGGGTGGCATGGCGCTCGTTATCGCCGAAGGAATGGCACTCAAAGCGCCAAAGATTCTGAAACACGTCGCAAAACTGAATCTTGATGGATGGGATTTTTTAAACCAGCTTGCCACGAGCACGAAAGGCGAGAGCGATGATGATGGCAGCATGGTCATCAAACCAAAGGGCAAATACTTAAACGATCTAATCGCCGGCAGACCTGTCTTTTCGCACCCGTCGATGCCCGGCGGGTTCAGGCTCAGGTACGGAAGGTCAAGAAACACCGGATTTGCCGCTGCCGGGGTCTCCCCAGCAACCATGAGCGTGACCGACAGTTTTCTTGCACCAGGCACCCAGGTGCGGGTCGAGCGCCCGGGTAAGGCGGCAGGCATCTGTCCGGTGGACGGCATCGAGGGTCCGACTGTGCGCCTGTTCAGCGGGGATGTGGTGCATATCAGCGACGAAAAAGAGGCAAGGAAGCTACATGACCAGGTCGAGAAGATTCTTGATGTGGGGGAGATTCTGGTCAATTACGGCGATTTTCTCGAGAACAACCATCCTCTGATGCCGTCTTCGTACTGTTTTGAGTGGTGGATACTTGAACTCGGGGAGAAGGTCGATTTTGGCACGATAAAAGGCGATCTCGAAAATATAGGCCAGGAACTTGCGCTCGGGCTTTGCGACAGGTATGGCGTCCCGATGCACCCGAAATTCACGTATCTCTGGCACGACATATCAATAGACGACTTCAAATGCCTATCTGAGTATATAGCTTCTTCGGGCAGGCTTGCGGAAGGAATCCTTGTGATTCCGATGGATAAACACATAAAAGAGATTCTTGAGACGCTTCTTGTTCCGCACAGGGTGGTAGACAGTGACCTACACCTGCACGAACCGCTCCCTCTACTCAGATGCACCGGAGTCGGAGTTGAGGATTTCTGCAAAAAATGGACTGATACCAGGGAAACAACTGTGCCGGATGCGATATTTGATATAAGCGGTATCCGGGTCAGGGCAAAGGCGCCAACAAGGATCGGGGCGCGGATGGGACGACCAGAGAAATCGGATAAGCGAGAGATGAAGCCAGCACCGCATGTCCTGTTTCCGGTCGGCGACATGGGCGGTAAGAGCAGATCGCTCAAGCAGGCATCAAACTTCACCAGATCAATGAATGCGAAGATCGGGACGATCCCCGTTGCGATCGGGATGCGCAGATGCCCTGCATGTGGAATCGAGACTTATGAATACAGGTGTGCATGTGGAGCAAGGACTGGCGAGGTGCTGTTCTGCCAGAAATGCAAAATCCCGGTCGTTAGCCCATCATGCCCGAGATGCGGCTCGAAAGCCTCATCTGCGCAGAAGATCGATCTCGATCTGAAAGTTAGGTACACATCCGCATTCGAAAACCTCGGGGAAAGGGACACTCTCCAGAGTTTCAAGGGCGTCAAGGGGCTAATCTCAAAGAACAAGACACCGGAATCACTTGAAAAAGGAGTGCTCCGCGCAAAACACGGGGTGTTTGTGTTCAAGGACGGTACTGTGAGGTATGACCTGACAGACCTTCCACTAACACATTTCAATGCAAAAGAGATTGGAGTTGATGTTGACACGCTTCACGGTATTGGGTACACGTCCGACATCGATGGCAACCCACTAACCGACGAAAATCAGATACTACACCTTAAAGTGCAGGACATCATACTATCATTCAATGCTGGTGAGTATCTGCTCAGAATCTCACGTTTCATCGATGATCTCCTTGTGAAATACTATAAACAGGAAGCATACTACAATGCCTCGCACAGAAACGATCTGATCGGCAAACTGGTGATCGGGCTTGCCCCACACACCTCCGCGGGCGTGCTCGGAAGAATTATCGGGTTTACACGGGCATCAGTTGGATATGCGCACCCGTTCTTCCACGCGGCTAAAAGAAGGAACTGCCTCTCACCGGATACGGAAATCATGATCTTAAATTCGAGAAAACCGGTTTTCATGAGGCTCGAAGACCTTTACAACTCAACAGTCTATTCAGAAGAAGATTCCGAGGAAATTGTCGATGATTTCGGAACATCGCAGAAGGCGGTCAGGGGAGTTTTAGTACACGCGATAAACCCGGTAAACGGAAAACTCGAGGTAAAATCAGTAAAATCAGTCATCAAAACGCATGCCCCATCCAACCTCGTACGAGTAACATCAGAATCCGGGCGGGTCTTTCTCTCGTCGCCCGAACACCGGACGATCGTCCATTCGGACAATGATTTTGGATTCAAGAGGATACTTGAACTGGACGACGGTGACAAACTCCTTGTGCCTGGCAGGATCGATCTTGATGAACACGATACAGGGGAAATCGACCTGCTTACCGAATTCATGCGGATTGACGGATTGTCAGACGATATTATGGTCCGGGGTATCAGAAAAACCGTTGAAGAATGCGTGAATGTTATGGGCGGGCTAAAATCCGCTGCTCAGCAGATGGGAGTAGGTAACAAAACGTTTTCCAATTATATCTACCGGGACAGCATTCCGCTATGTATACTGGAGTCTCTGCTAACCGCGTCTGGCAATGACCGGGATATGATTCCGCGAGACTGCAAACTTGGTGTTAAGAGAGATCACACAGTAATTCCAAGAATCATCAGGACCCGAGACCGTTTCATGCAGTTGCTTGGCTATTATCTTGCAGAAGGCTACGCGCGGTCAGAACAGGGGAGTCTCTACCAGATAAGCCTCTCGTCCTCCGAAGAAGATATGCTAAAAGAGATGAAACAGTGTATCAGTGACGTTTTTGGGATTATCCCAAGCGTAAATGATAATGTCATAGTTATATCAAGTCGATTGGCGTATCATCTCTTTGTTGATATTCTTGGAGCTGGCACCGGCGCCAGAGACAAGCGAATCCCAAAGCAGTTCATGAACATGCCGATGCAGAGAATCAAACATCTTTTGAGTGCTTATTTCTCTGGTGACGGCTCTGTTGAGAAGGATCGGCTTCATGTCACCTGTTCCTCGGTGAGCCGGCGGCTGCTGCAGGACATCGGACTACAATTACTCCGGTTCGGTATATTCTACCGGCTGAAGAGCGAAAGAAGAGCCGCTTGTGGAGCTGCAAAGGAATTCTATGACAAAAAAGGCACGTCCCCTCTTTTTGATCTGCATTATATATCGATACGGTCATCCTATGCACGTATATTTGCTGAAGAGATTGGATTTATATTAGAACGGAAGCAGACGGCGTTAAACTCGGTTCTTCCGAAGGAAAGATCGCCAAGAGTCACTAAGTCCGGCGACGTGATCCTTGATGGAATAAAGAAGATCGAACCGGTACGCTCCAAAGTCGATTTCCTATATGATATCGAGGTTGAGGACCACCACAACTTCCTGATCAACGATTTCATGGTGTCTGCAAACTGCGACGGCGACGAAGATTGTGTTATGCTACTTATGGACGGATTGCTCAACTTTTCCCGATCATACCTACCTGAAAGACGTGGTGGGTGGATGGATGCCCCGCTTGTGCTCACAACACGAATCGATCCAAAAGAAATCGACAAAGAAGCACATAACATTGATATCGTGGAACAATATCCACTTGAATTCTATGAATCGGCAAACAGATTCGAAAGTCCGAAGAATATTGAGGATATGATAGATACTGTGGCAAAACACCTTGGAACCCCTGCGCAGTACGAGAGCAGGTTCACACACCCGACATCAAATATCGCAGCGGGACCACTCAACAGCGCATACAAGACGCTTGGATCGATGGTAGAGAAGATGGACGCTCAGCTAGCACTTGCTCGCAAAATAAATGCGGTCGACGAGAACGATGTCGCAGAACGGGTGATCAACTCACACTTTCTGCCTGATATGATCGGAAATCTCCGCGCATTCTCAAGGCAGAAGGTGCGGTGCGTGAAATGCGGCGCAAAGTTCCGTAGACCCCTGTTAAGCGATACATGCCCGAAATGCCACGGCAGGATCATACTCACAGTCACGGAAGGCTCTGTCAAAAAGTATCT
>JAYEGG010000446.1:0-6802 GCA_034658995.1 Methanobacteriota archaeon
GCGGGTTGTGGAGGTAAAACAGGCAGTTACGGGTGGTGAGTCGCTGGAGGACGTTTCGAAGTTAATATCCAAATATAATCTGAAAAGAGCATTAAAACCCATCGAAGAAGGGGGTAAACTGAAACTGGAAGTGAATGAGACTGAAATTGCTGCAAGGAAAGAACACTGTGGATTCTTTACCCTCTTCACAGATCATCAGAAATTGTCTGCTGAGGGGATAATAACGATCTATAAGAGCAGGAATCTGGTGGAAGAGGGGTTCAGATCTTTAAAATCAGATTCGAAGATAGATCCAGTATATCCCAGTAAGGATATGCGCATAGAGGCCCATGCCGTGTTAGTTGTCGCGGGTTATCTCATTAACTCTCTATTACGGGCTATTCTTAATTGTAGTGGGATGGTATACTCATTTGGGGGGTTGAAAGACGCGATAAAATCCGGGAACGCTGTAGAAGGTTTCTGTGAACATGGAAAGCTGGAGAACAGGTTGTATATCTACAGACCTGTTAAGCCTACGGCAGATTTGGGGGGTGATATTAGAGGGAACTGAAGATCAAGGTGCCGACGTTTGATGTGAAGGAAGTTATACCTACAAATATCAGTTGATTTTAGTCGGACTATGTCTCGCTCGATGTTGATTAGGAGATATTTTTTGGCTAAATTCACTCAAACTTCGGATCAAAAGGATCATCTGCGGGGTTCGAAATGACGGAATGAATGGTTCAGGGAGTTCTAAAACACAAATTCAGAGATAGGAGCATCTCTAAGTTTTGTCTTTTTCTCGTGCCTAATAAAGATCACAATCATTTAACAAGGGGGGTGGAAGGCGATAAGAAGTTCTCAGTCTTTGCAACAGACATTAAATTCAATTCGGTAAATGAATTTGCTTAAAAGATTCCAAACAAGTATGGGCAGCAATGGAACATAATCACCTAATCGACGACCCCTGTGATCCTTGCCACGTTCTCTGCTGCTTCCTTGTTAAGCCCGGCTCCGAGAATTGTGTAGCGTTCGGGACGCACCTCATGCGCATGAACGAGCGCCTCGATCACGCAACTGTCAGGAACACCGAGTTTTGCAGCGGTTGTGGGTGCGCCGATTCTCCGCAGCGCATCCCGGATCTGTCGCCAGTCGCCGCCATGCAGGTACATCATCATTATCGTGCCGACGCCGCATTGCTCGCCGTGCAGGGCTGGCTTTGGTGCGATTCGGTCCAGTGCATGGCTGAGTTTGTGCTCTGATCCGGATGCTGGCATGGATGAGCCGGCAATACTCATCGCAACGCCGCTTGAGACAAGCGCTTTTATCACGAGCCTCGCAGACTCCTCGAGTTCAGGCTTGATCGTTTCTGCCCTGTCCATCACGATCTGCGCGGTCATACGGGAGAGCGTGGCAGCATACTCGCTGTACGGCGTGTTCCTGAGCCGGTGTGCAAGCTGCCAGTCCAGAATCGCGGTGTAATTCGAGATGATATCACCGCACCCGGATGCAAGAAAACGGTGTGGGGCGTGTGCGATGATCTCTGTGTCAGCGATTATTCCTAATGGAGCCTGCGCTGGCGCCGAGACGGTGTCGCCGTCTCTTGCGATTGACGCACGCATCGATGCGATGCCGTCGTGCGATGCCGCTGTTGGCACGCTTAAGAAGGGGATGTCAAGCATCGTTGATGCGAGTTTCGCAACATCAATCACTGTGCCACCGCCGACTCCAACGAGGAATGAGGCGTTCTCTGCTGTTTCTATCACGCTGTCAATGTTCTTCTGGTCAGCGTTCGTGACGATTTCGATGTCTGTTGCGAATCCGTCGCTCGCGAGGATGTCTGACACGGACTCGCCAGCGATCTCTCGCGTCTTTCTGCCTGTCACAATGATGGCGCGCTTGCCCAGTTTGAGTTCGGTGCACATGCGGGCGGTGTCGGCGATCATGCCGTGTCCGATCGCGATGCTGCGCGGGAGTTGCATCCATTTCTGTGATTTGGGGGTCATGGGGATGTGTTGCGGTTATTTAAAAGGTGTTTCTCGATTATTTTTTTGACATAATCTGGTGCTGGGCGACCGTGGCTATCGGCTATCGTTTTCAGCTTTTCATATATTGCCACATCTTCTTCATCCCATATTATATCAAGACGCCGTATTTCTCTCAAAGCTATGTGTATATAATTCTCAGGATGTGCCCAGTAACAGTTAGAACAGATTTTATCGGATTTTTCAGTTAGCCAGTTGGTACAATGTTCGCATGACCGGGACTTTGCTCGATTGCATGAACCGCACAATAACATATAGTCTTCTGAATCCTTATTCTGGCTGTTGCGGTTTCCTGCAAGCTCATAAGGTATCCTATGATCTATCTGCAAGTATCTTGGATATTTTCCCATGCAAATTGCACAATGTCCATGACCACTTTCATAAAGTTCCTGTTTAAACTTTTTTGAAAATGTCTTCCTCCCACCTAATTTGTCGTTGTCAATCATGGATAAATCACCGAAACGATACGCCGCAATATTACGCCCGTCCGAAGATTTGACGTTAAATGTTTCTATTGGTATCCAGGCTTCACGAACATCACGCACCGCTCTTGGAGAATGCTTATAGCCATATTTGCGCTCCAAATCTTCAGTCGTTACAAATCCGTGCTCACTGATATGTTTAACGACAATCTTTGCTCGCTTACTTGGAAGTGATGCCAGACGTTCAGCAAGTTCAACAGATAAATCTTTGTCAGACATACCTAATCTCAGTTTAAAGGCAGTGCCATTTGTTTAGTGCCGCGGTGGGGGATTAACTTGCTTAAAATTTTATCAGGTGGCAGATTAAGACGGTTAACCAAATCTCCGGAGAGATAGATCGACTCATAAGTTATCTCATTCATACCCAGTAGTGTGGATTGGGTTGAACGACCCGCGTTTACCTCTATTCGCTGAATATCAATATCCGTAGGAATTTCCTTGCCATATGTTTTCCCGCCCTTGCGACCATCATAGCTCAGTATAAAAGATATGCGGCGTCTGACCAGTTTCTCTATCTGAGATAGGAAATCATCAAAATCGATGCCAGTATAATATCTGGGATCTCTGCCAGTGCATACGCCCTGATACGGAGGGTCCATATAAACCAGATCTGTTTTCGAAACGTTTTTTAAAATGTTTTTATAATCGTTATATGTTATGGTCGTTCTGCCACGTAATAAATACGATGCCACAAATATATCACTTCTCATTTTGTCAGGATGGCGCCCCTTTCTTCTGTTATCCGGACTCTGGTTAAATTCGCCTTTGGAATTATATCGAATAGAAGCTTTCACACATCTGGCTAATAAATAAAGAAAATAATCAGGTCTTCCGGTGTTGTTAAATTTGTCACGAACTGTGAAGTAAAATTCTTTTTCGCGGTCTTTCTGTGCATTCCGGAGGTTTTCATATCCATCAGAAATGCCATTGGGATTTGTAATGATTTCAGTCCAAAGATCCATTAAAGGTTTATTTAAATCGTTTATATGAAATCTATGTGATTTCCCATGAGAAGCAGTAGCAAGCGAAACTGCTGCTGAGCCAGCAAAAGGTTCAACCAATGTATCAAATCGGAGCGGGAAGAATGATAATATTGTCCGGGATATGTTTCGTTTACTCCCTTGGTATGGTATAGGATGGGGAACTCTTTTCATATCAATCTCCACACTTATACCTGCTTGTTAAAAACACCTCCTCAAATCCTTTGGACTTGAGTAGCGCCGGCAAATAAGCAGCGCCGAAAAAAACAATCCGCGTCAGCATCATCTCTGCCCCCTATTCCGCTTTGGAACACCGTACAGATAATGATCGTGCTCTTCTGACCAATCCTTTGGTCCTTCAACCGTTCCCGCGTACTTGCTGAGCACGTCCCACGCGTTTCCCCCATCCGGTTGTCTCACGATCTTTCACCCCATCAACAGTTCTTCCTCGGGTTCACTTAACCGTATCGCCGCTATTTTTGCAGGATTCACGTGGGTAGGGTGTTTTAGAGGGTCGATTAGCGGATCTTGATGGCATCCGCACACCATCACACCACCCCTCGCAAGTATGCCAGACTCGCCTGCCCCTCCTCCAGACTCCGCGCCTCTATTACAAACCTGCACCTGTGATGCCGCTTGTACAGTTCACCCATCACTTCTGCCCACGCAATCGTGCCATCTCCGATCGGCAGATGCTCATCGCTCCTTCCCTTGTTGTCATGGATATGGACATGCACGATCTCTTTCATCTTGAGAAACTCTGAAAGAACACCGTTTGTGTGTGCATGACCTACGTCAAGCGTCATGCCAAGATTCTCCCGATCCGCAAGTTCGATTATGCCAGCCATCTCGTCGGGCGCCTTTCCGAAGATGAGTTTCATCCGCGGCAGATTCTCAACCGCGATCCTGACCCCGAGGTCATCTGCGAAGTCGCATAGTCGCTGTAGTCCGGAGATGTTCTGCTGCCATGCGAGATCTGGCATCTGCATCCCGAGCGGTGAGAGATAGCCCGGGTGCACGACCATGAGACTTGCAAACTCTGATGCAACCTGGATGCAGGAGGTGTGCTGCTCCACAACCTCCTCCCAGATCGGCTGGTTCAGGCTTCCGAGGTTCAGGTCCGAGAACGGCAGGTGGATCGTTATTGTGAGATCCGTGGTCTCGCAGACCTCTCGCATCTTGTGGATACTCTGGTCGTTGAGAACCTGTCTTCCTTCTTGCACGATCTCCCATCCGCTAAAACCGATGTCTTCAAGCATGTAAGCCCATCCAAACGGGTCATCTGTGACCCGCATGGATGAGAAACTGATGTTTTGGAGGGATTTCATGCTAACCTGGAATTGTGGCTGTCGGATGTGATGCGGTTAGCGCTGCTGTTGGTGTGCGGGGTGCTGGAGGCCCCTGGTTGCTCAGGGACCCTCATTTGTCGTCATCCACCGTCTCGTAATCCGCATCGACCACGCCTCCGTTGTCACCTTCGCCGCCATCTCCGGCTCCATCGCCACCTTCTGTTTCTGCGGCGTGTTCTTCAGCGCCTTTCTGGTACATCGCGGCTGCGATTGGGTAGATTGCCTCGGTCAGAGCCTCGGTCTTGCTCTTAAGCTCCTCTGTGTCAGTGTCCTCCCCTTCCAGGGATTTTTTCAGGTCTTCTATCGTTTTCTCGACTGCTTCCCGCTGATCCTGCGTTGCAAGATCGCCCGCTTCCTCGAGAGTTTTCTCTGCGGAGGTCACCATTGTTTCAGCGGTATTCTTTGCCTCTACGGATTCTTTTCGCTTCGCATCCTCATCAGCATGTTCCTCTGCATCCCGGACCATCTGCTTGATGTCCTCGTCAGACAACCCACCTGGCTTTTTGATCGTGATCGACTGCTCCTTTCCTGTGCCAATGTCCTTTGCAGTCACATTTAAGATGCCGTTTGCATCGATATCGAATGTTACCTCGATCTGCGGGGTGCCTCTTTGGGCGGGCGGGATGCCGTCGAGCATGAATCTGCCAAGCGTCTTGTTTGCGGATGCAATGCCGCGTTCTCCCTGCAAGATATTGATCTCGACAGATGGCTGATTGTCAGACGCTGTTGAGAATGTCTGACTCCTCTTCGTTGGTATCGTCGTGTTTCGTTCGATGAGTGGTGTTGCAACCCCGCCGAGCGTCTCGATTCCGAGTGTGAGCGGCGTCACATCCAGCAGCAGCACATCCTTAACCTCGCCCGAAAGCACGCCGCCCTGGATGGCTGCACCCATTGCGACCGCCTCGTCCGGATTGATGTTTTTGTACGGCTTCTTTCCTGTGACTCGCTCGACCGCAGCAATGACTGATGGCATCCGTGTTACGCCGCCAACAAGCAGCACACGGTCGATATCGTCTCTGGTCATCCCCGCGCTCTTGATCGCGTCCTCCATCGGACCGATCGTCCGGTTTATCAGCTCGACGGTCAGTTCGTCCAGCTTTGCACGCGAGAGATTCATGTCAAGGTGTTTTGGCTGCCCGTCAGGTCCCACCGTGATGAACGGCAGGCTGATGCTGCTGGTAACCACGCCGGATAGTTCGATCTTTGCCTTCTCGGCGGCATCGGTGAGCCGCTGCATCACTGATTTGTCTTTGGAGAGGTCGATGCCTTCCTGTTTCTTGAATTCAGACACGATATGGTCCACAATCAGCGTATCAAAGTCATCTCCACCAAGATGAGTGTCTCCTGAGGTTGATCTGACCTCAAACGTTCCGACTCCCGGATCCAGCTCCAGAATCGAGACATCGAACGTGCCCCCGCCGAGATCATACACCATCACGGTCTGTTCGCCTTCGTCTTTGTCGATCCCATAAGCAAACGCAGCGGCAGTCGGCTCGTTGATGATCCGTTTCACATCAAATCCTGCTACCTTTCCTGCGTCCTTTGTCGCCTGCCGCTGCGAGTCGTCAAAGTATGCGGGCACGGTGATCACGGCGTCGGCGATCGTCTCCCCGAGATATGCCTCGGCATCTGCCTTCATCTTCTGCAGGATCATGGCAGATATTTCCTGGGGCGTGTAGTTTTTGCCATCGATGTCTACGGTGTAATCTTTCTCGCCAACATGCCGTTTAATCGATGAAATCGTTTGTTCCGGGTTCAAGATCGCCTGTCTCTTTGCGATCTGCCCTACCAGTCGTTCCCCGGTCTTTGAGAAGCCCACGACCGATGGGATGGTTCTTCCGCCCTCGGCGTTTGGTATGATGGTTGGTTCGCCGCCTTCCATCACTGCCATGCACGAGTTTGTGGTTCCAAGATCGATTCCAAGTATTTTTCCCATGTTATTATACCTCTTGCTCATTGATTCTGGC
>JAYEGG010000447.1:0-6782 GCA_034658995.1 Methanobacteriota archaeon
ACACAAGATTACACGAGATTAACACAGAAATCTTGTGGAAATCCGTGTAATCTCGTGGTTCCGATGTGTTTAGCTGCAATCTCATGGTTAGCTAAACACGTACACCATTAGATTTGAAGTGGATACCTGAGTAGTTACTGTGGTTTTTGATTTTCCCGGGATTGTCGCAAGTAGCAGACGCGCCACAAACCATCCATCCCGCGCCCCCGAATGCCGGAAAATGAGGTTTCAAATCCACCGAATCATTGATCAGGCTTGTAATACATAAGCATATTATAACCCGGTCGCAGCGTGAATTCCCTGTTTGAATAACTCCAGTGAAGCGTGATATTATGTCGTTTTTCCTCCGGGATGATGACGATATCCGAGTTTGATTTCTCAGGAACGCTGTTTAAGTATCCGCAATCCTTGTGGTTCCGCATGTACCACGGCATGGGCCAGTAATCGTTTTCAGGGGCTGCTATCAGTATGTTTGTATTGGGATCGTTCATGACCTGCTGATCAACGAAATCCACCACGTCGAGCACCTCGGATGTGGTTTGCACATAGATCAGCCCGTGCACAGGCAGGTCTCGTACTGTAATCTCGTCTGACACGGTGTTTTCACAATAGTTTATGTATGTGCTTTGATGAATAAACAATCCTGCCATGAGCACAACCGCCACCATAACCACTATTTCAACAGTTCTCGACTTTCTCGGGAGTGATGGCAGCAGTTCTCCGAGATATGCGCCGGCGATCAGCGTAAATGGAAGCAGGATGTGGAGCACAAGCCATGGCACCTTCTCCTGCAGGTATGAGTATGTGATGAGCGACGCTATGCCCCAGTACAGCAGAAAGATCATAAATATATTTCCCTTTCTCAGATAGTGCACTCCGCCAATCAATGCGAATGATGTGATCAGAAGCTCGTACCTGACAAGAATCGGGAGATAGAATGACCAGTGACCCCCGATGCGTTCGATTCTGTGCATTTCTGCCCAGTGGCTGATGGCGTCCGGGACTACCGAGAAGAGCGCGCCCGGATCGGTGAGGAAGTTAGTATAGAAGAGCGCGAAGACTGCAACAGAGATTAGTGTGAATAACAATGTGTCGATCAGTATGGTGGTGTTTATCTCCTTTTTAGCTATAATATAAACCAGCGTAAATAGAAAAAAGAATCCAGCGATGATATATGCATTTTCCTTGGTGCATACGGCAAGCCCACCTGCCATTGCGCCCGTGCAGACATATATCCACCTGTGCCAGTCGTTTTTGTATTTTATATATTTAACAGCAGATACGACGAAGATGAGCGAGAAGAGCGCGAGGTATATGTCGTTTCTGAAGAATCTCGAATAGTAAAGGAACGACGGCGAGATTGCGAGCATCGCTGCTGTGAGGAGCGCTCCGGTGTGCCCGAGCTTATCGCGGAGCGCGAATACCAGTGTGATCAGCAGTACGCCTGCAATCGCCGGGAGCAGCCGGGCTGTGAAGTTACTGTCCCCGAACAGATGAAAGATCGCTGCCGTCGTGTAATAGAGAAAAGGACCGTGATAAGTCGGGTCATAATGATATGCGCCGTCTTTAAACAACTTGTATGTTAAATATCCATGCACGCCTTCGTCATGGTGGAAGACCCTGTCATCGAGGGCATAAAATCGGAGTGCTGTTGCTAATATGATGATTGCGAGGAACAGGATGATGTAGTGGCTCTTTCGATTCACGTAGCTACCCCTGACGCGGGATTGGTTAAGCTGGATAGCACACTTAATTCTTGCATGTCGTTTGCGAGTGCTGACAACAGTGGGACACCGATGATCCGTTTCATGGTTTCTCTTGCAATTCATTCCCCCGATACTTCTGAAGCAGCCGTGTTACCGCCCGCACATCGCCGCCCTGCTGCCGGGAATCCGCAAGACACGCATCGTACAACTGGTTGGTCAGGATGTTTGGCACAGCCTTGCACATCTGGGCATGGAGCGTGAGATCAAAGCACCGTGCCTCGCTCTCAGTCAGTTTCAACGCCTTATACTCACCCGCATGTTCCATAAACGTTGGATTCTTTGAATCATCGGTCTCGAGCACAAGCCCCGACAGATGAGTCCCGGGGATCGGTTCTGCGATGCTCACAAAGACGTCGTCCAGAAACGTATCCTCGATTAAGCCTTTTGTCATCTCGTAATCATCGATCGTCTCCCCGGGGTAGCCCACAATGAAACTTCCGCCGACCTTGACGCCGCACTGCTGCGCAAGCTCGATTGCATAGATGTTTGCTTCCGAATCCACCCCTTTCCGCATCACCTTGAGCATCTCGTTGCTCCCTGACTCGATTCCGTAGTAGACCCAGCCCATCGTGAAGTCGTGGATCGCATGTAGGACCTCCTCGTCCACGTAATCAACCCTGATGTCGGGAACCGATACGTTTCTCGGACCCATCACCTCCGCGATTGCCTGCAGGAGTTCGATGAACGCGCCCGTGTTGACCGATCCTGATTCGCCGTACTGGTAGAGCGAACTCGTTCCGCCGCTTATCGCAATCCTCCGGACACCACACCGCTTGAACTCCTCGATCTCCGCGATTATCTCCGCGATATCCCTGCTCCGAATCTTCGTCCCAAAGAACTTCGGGACCTGGCAGAAGCCACATGCGCCGATGCAGCCCCTGTGCGTCTCGATGTATGTGTTTGCGCCCCTGATGCTCTGGCTCCCGATGTCACCTGGTATCAGCGGCATCGGTCTCTCGATTCTCGCGGGCTTTGACTCCGTTACAACGATTTCACCGTTATTTCTGAATGCAATTCCTGATATATCTTCTGAAATTCCATTGTTCAGCAATTCAACCGTTGACTCTTCCCCTTCACCAACGATGACCGCGTCAACATCCAGTTCTCCGAGGACGATGTCAGGGTACGCACTGATTGGACCACCCACATAGATCGCCCTGTCGCCCGGGGCTGCGGATCCGGATCTGAATGCGGATGCGAAATTCCGGATCCGCTCGTCGAGGAGATGGAGTGTTGAGTATAGACTCAGCAGTATCACGTCGGCGCCAGCTTCGGTGGCGTCATCCGGATTTTTGGTAAGCGTCACATCAAATCCGGCACTCTTGAGGACTCCGCCGATCAACATTGCACCATAAGTGTAGAGGTCAGGGGAGACGATCACAATCTTCATGGCTGCTCACATCTGGATGTGGTCATAATATATACTTTACCCGGGGGCGGGGTGGCATTCGCGGCAAGAATCCGTGCATACAGCGTTACCATGGGTGTGGGGTTATGATGTTCGCAACGTCCGTGTGGCTCAACTACCGATGACCTGCATATCAGAAACACGCACCGTCGGCACAACAATGTCTCCAACAGCACGAACATCCGCACCAACACAATCGATGTTTTTGAGCAGATCAAACACATTTCCGGCGATCATGATCGATTTTATTGGTTGTTTTGCCTCGCCATTTTTTATCAGGAAAGAATTGCGGGCTTCCACCGAGAAATCGCCTGAATAATGGTTTGCGGTGTGTGCGCCGATCACCGAGTGGACGAGCACGCCGCGGTCGGTCTCTGCGATCACGTCGTTTGCCGGGTGCTGGTAGTTTAGCACAAGGTTGCGCACATCGACAGACGGCGTTGTGCCGTACCCCGCGCGTGTCGCGTTGCCGGTGCTTGTAATGTCCGGGCTTGCCTTTCCCGCGGTATATGCGTCGTGCAGATGCCCTTTCAGCACCCCGTCCTCGATGAGCATGGTCTTCTGTGACGGTGTTCCCTCATCATCGGACTCTGCGGTTCCGATTCCACCGGTTCGCAAGCCATCATCGAGTATGGTCAGTTCATCAGGTGCAACCTCTGCTCCGATCTCAGAAAGCATCGATCTGCCCTTCTGCACATTATCGGCGTTTAGAGATGGGATGAAAGTGTATTCAAGAATGTCCGCGATCGCAATCGGTCCAAGCAGCACCGGAATTCTCGTAGTCTCCATGGCGGTGCCGTGCATCGACTCTCTGGCAAGTCTGGCTGCATCCCTCCCGATCTCGAATGCATCGACATCAAAGCTCCTGGAGATGCCGAACTCGTGAGCGGTGGATATGGCGCCCCCCTCCTTCATGGTGCACTCGATGAATAGATGCATCATCGTCCCCTGCTCGGTATGCTCAATGCCATTTGTGTTAAGGATGCGGCAGGTTGATGTCGAGATCGAAAGCCCGCCCGATGTCGGGATCGCGCCAATCGACCGGACACCGCGGACCATATCGACTGCAAGCTCGACGCACCTTGAGAGTTCGATCTCTGCAAGCGCAGGATCAAAGACGCCCTGCACCGGCTGACAGTATCCCGGCGCCGGAAGCGCACTCCAGTCCGGATCCGGCTGGGATGCACGCGCCGACGTCACCGCAAGTTCGGACGCACGCAAAACATCATCTTCGTGATTCACGCTTGAGAACCCGACAGCACCAGATACAATGGCGCGTATGCCAATGCCGCTTGCAAACGATTCCCTGGCATACTCAATATGATCGAGCTTGGTGTTGATGCTGACTGACCGATCTGTGACGCAGTATGCTTCGGCTTCATCAGCACCGGCACGCTGCGCGTATTCGACCGCCTGCGCTGCAATGGATATCATGAGAATCTCGTTTGTGCGATGCTGGCATAAGGCTTTTGCATGTCACACCTTCCCACACCTTATGAACCACTCAGCAAACTTCTCAAACGATTTCGCCCTGTGAGACACTTTATTCTTGGCATCAGCGCCCATCAATGCGAAGGCAACACCATCGATCTCGAAGATCGGGTCGTAGCCAAACCCACCATCTCCGCGTTCTTCATAAGCGATTCTTCCGGTGGCTGTACCCTCAAAGGTGATCGCCGCCATACCTGGCTCGCAGTATCCGATTATCGACCGAAACGTGGCTCTCCGGTCCCCGTCCCCCTGGGTATCATGCATCAGTGTAAGGATGCCGGCGTTTCCGATGGTATCGTAGACATAAGCCGCGTACGGTCCGG
The DNA here is from genome assembly GCA_034658995.1 of Methanobacteriota archaeon. Taxonomy (GTDB): domain Archaea; phylum Halobacteriota; class Methanosarcinia; order Methanosarcinales; family Methanogasteraceae; genus Methanogaster_D. Next base: position 4,989 of record JAYEGG010000447.1, read on the forward strand.
GAAACCCGTTTAACGCATCGATGTAAAGCCCCGTATCCTCAACAATCACCGCACAATCCAGCCGGTTCACCACGTGCTCTGCCCCGTACTCGGCAACCCGCGCAACATCCTCGTCCTGCAGTTCAGGATAACCGCAATCGTTCTGCATGACCGTAATCCCGCGTGGTGCGCAGATGGCAACTGCCTCTGCTACCTTGTGCGGGTTCCCGGTCACGAACATGATCTGATCTGTCATCGCGTCACTTCGCTTCTTCACGTCTTCACTTTTTCACTTCAAGTTCGCGCTGTATGCGTCGATCGTCTTCTCGATATCCGTTGCAGTGTGCGCAATGCTCAGGAAATTGGTCTCAAACTGCGAAGGCGGAATGAAGACCCCGCTTTCAAGCATCCGGCGGAAGAAACGCAAGTATTCCTCTTTATCACACCTGAGCGTATCCTGATAGTTGCGCGGCAGGTCTCCGAAGAATATCTTGAAGATGCTCCCGACCCCTGAGACCGAGTAGGGCAATTTCAGGTCGGATACGAGATCCTGCAATGCCGAGCGAAGTTTAGCCCCGCTTACATCCAGTTTTCTGTGGACATCCTCTGACTTGAGCGTGTCCAGCACGGCAAGCCCCGCGGTCGCCGAAACCGGGTTTCCGCTGAACGTTCCTGCCTGGTAGACGCCGCCTGAGGGGGATATTAGTTCCATGATCTCTTTTTTGCCGCCAAAGACGCCGAACGGAAACCCCCCGCCAACGATCTTCCCGAGCGTCGTCATGTCTGGAACGATCCCGAAATACTCCTGTGCGCCGCCCATCGCAAGCCTGAACCCGGTGATAATCTCATCAAAGATCAGTAACACGTCGTTTTCCTCTGTGACCCGGCGCAGAGCCTCAAGATAGCCTGGAACCGGAAGAATCGGTCCGACGTTTCCAATTACCGGTTCAATGATCACAGCGGCAAGGTCATCCCGGTTCGACTCGATGATGCCGGTTATCGCCTCGATATCGTTGTAGGGTGCCTGAAGCGTGTGTTTCGTGAAATCCGGCGGCACACCGAGCGAGTCAGGCACGCCGTGCGTCGTTGCCCCGGACCCTGCTTTTATGAGGACAGCGTCGTGAGCGCCGTGAAATCCACCCTCGATCTTCAGAAACTTGTTTCTGCCGGTATACCCGCGGGCAAGGCGCAAAGCGCTCATCGTTGCCTCTGTTCCGGACGAAACAAACCGCAGCATCTCAATACTCGGATAGATGGATGCGATCCTTGATGCAAGCTTCACCTCTGCCTCGATCGGGGTTCCATAGAGCCAGCCGCGGTTGAGCTGGTCTGTAACCGCGCTCTTGATCACCGGGTGCGCATGTCCAAGGATCAGGGGACCGTACCCCATGCAGTAATCGATGTAATGGTTCCCGTCAAGGTCGGTGATCGTGCAGCCCTCGGCAGATGCCGTGTAGAACGGATGCGGCTTGATTGCGCGCACCGGCGAACTGACGCCGCCCGGAATAACCTTCCTTGCCTCTTCATAAGTTTTTTCTGATTGCGTGGTTGCGGTGGTAGTCATGGTCATGGATACACCTCAATTAGATACGGGGCTGATAACCTAAATATTTATTTGGGTGGCGCTGCCACGAGCACGGAGTCTACTATAGGTGGGGTGAACGGGCACTGCACGAAAACGCGCAAAGATCGGGTAGTGTCCTACTCTACGATAGTTTATCAAGACATGCATTATGACGGAACCTGGGAATGCGTAGATTGATGAAATCAGTGTAATCTGCGTTAATCTGTGGCTAAAAACCTTTATCAACCACT
>JAYEGG010000448.1:0-1409 GCA_034658995.1 Methanobacteriota archaeon
AAAATTTGTGGCAGCACACTATCACACCGTCATTCCATCTTATCCAGTTGTTTTATGATCTCGATCGCTTTATCCTTGTAGTTTAGTGTTAATCGCCGGTAATCGTCATCTGAAACTTCGCCGGAATCATGATCTTCGTCCAGTTTGCTCAGTACTGCAAGGATCGCCTTTTTCTTGCGGATCAACTCTTCCTTTGACTGTGTAAGCTCTATGATGATTTCATCCATCTCTTCCCAGTCTCCACCCGCACCTGGTTCTTTCTCCGCGTCATCCTTGCCTTTGTCACATGCGGTGCACCCGGAGCAGGATAACCCACCATCGCTCCCTCTTAGCTTATTGTTCTTGACATGAATTATCGGGTAGGTCAGCGCAGCGATAAGCAGCATTGCGATGACTGCATACGTGATCCATCGGTTCAATGGCTGTGACTGCGATGGCTGTGGAACTACGACATGCAACTCTTCAAACGCCACCGGACCTGCCCACGTATAATGGACTCCGCCATCATCCTCCGGGTTTGCAAAATCCGGTTCAATCACGTTTCCTGCTCCGTCCGTGAATTTGATGTCGGTATCGCCGGTATCAGTGTCCCCTCCGGTATTGATATTGGCTTTCAGCAGGAGTGAGTTGATCGGATAGTTCGCAATTGCGGGACCGATCAGTCTCTTCACAAATTCATCGGGCATGTCAGACGTTCCCATGCCGCCAAGTGGCACGACGTACCGCACAGAATACATCGCCATACCACCTGCATTAATCGTCATATTCCAGCACAGAATATCTCCGTTTTGTTCGTACGCAACCTCTGCCGACGCGGCATCGGTCATGTGCCCCATCTTCATGACCTGCATGATCTTGGCATTCTCCGGCACTGCGACGCACACATTTTCTGATCGATTTACAGTCCCTGTGTTACTGAATACGATGGTTTCAAACGCAACTGCCACTGTTGAGTTCTCACTGGTTTCGTAGTTCAGTTCGATCAGGTACTGCGGTATGATTACATCATTGGGCGTGGCATACTGCTCGAAACCCGCAGCCGACTGGACAAGTACGAGCGCAAGCGCCAGAAGTACGGCGCATCCGGATAATCGTTTTATCAGTTCCATCCATTGTATCTACCACATCAACATATAAGAGAGTAATGATTGCGCAATTCTCAACTTGCATTGAATTTTCCTGATTCTGGTGTATTATATGGCTTCCAACCTTTGTGCCATATCGCCTCAGCGTCTTTGCGTTCGAGACTTTTTAATTTGTTATGGTCGGTTGAAAAACATGACGCCAACCCGGCAAATGCAAGTACGATTAGGTGGGCGTAATCAGTGAAATCAGTGTTAATCTGTGGCTAAAAGTTTTGTTTGCCACATATTAACGCAGATCATTAGTGTAAATAGCTTTTTAGACCG
>JAYEGG010000448.1:1509-6723 GCA_034658995.1 Methanobacteriota archaeon
ACAGGTTTCCACGAGAACGTATGGGGTCAAGATATAAAAATGTAAGCATATCGCCAACATCTTGTATGTGCTACCATCTTCGATATATGCACAGGGGACTACCCGGGTAGCAACGACGGGGCAACGACCTCAGCAAGAAAGTTCAAGTGCTGCGACTGCCAACACAAATATGAGGAAACGCATGGCATACGAAGACCGCAAAACTATCCGAAACGTGGAGGCACGAATATGTACCGTGCAGATGATAATCGCGATTATGCCCGGGGCGGCAGAGGTTGGCGTGGGCGTTAGAATGGTGCTATGATAATATAGGTGAGAACAATGAACGAAGGAAACAATATGGGACCGGATATGGAACAGGATAACCGCTTGAAAGAGCGAATGGCGAATGTGAAGCACAAAATATTGGTTATGAGCGGGAAGGGTGGCGTTGGCAAGACCACCGTTGCCATTAATCTTGCACTCACTCTTGCAGCGAAGGGATATAATGTGGGAGTTATGGATGCTGATATACACGGACCAAACGTCCCTAAAATGCTTGGGATAGATGACTTGCGTCCGGACGTCGCTGAAGATGGTATATCCCCGGTCATTGTGCCCCCGCGACTGAAGGTCATGTCGCTTGCATTCCTGCTCGAGAGCAAGGACACCCCGGTCGTATGGAGAGGACCGCTCAAGATGGGTGCTATCAAACAGTTCCTTTCTGACGTGTTCTGGGGCGACCTGGATTATCTGATCGTTGATCTCCCTCCGGGAACTGGCGATGAGCCTTTGAGCGTTGCACAGTTGATTCCTGATATTGACGGGGCGATCATCGTCACCACACCGCAGGATGTGGCTTTGCTGGATTCGAGGAAGTCTGTGAGCTTTGCAAGAGCGATTGGTATGCCCGTAATCGGGATCATAGAGAATATGAGCGGATTTAAGTGTCCGAGCTGCGGCGAAGTGATTGACCTGTTCAAGATCGGTGGCGGCGAGCATTCTGCTACTGATATGGATGTGCCGTTCCTTGGCAGGATACCGATCGAGACAAAGATCGTTGAATCCGGTGATAGTGGAATTCCGTTCGTTCTTGAGCATGAATCAGAGGCTGCGGACGCTTTTGAGGCGATCGTTGATCGAGTTAAAGAAATGGTAGAGGTGGAATGATATTATGAAGATATGTGTGACTTCAACCGGTCCCGGGCTGGATTCGCCCGTGGATCCGAGATTCGGGCGGTGCCCGTATTTCATAATCGTTGACCCGGAAACAATGGAATATGAGGCAGTAGCCAACCAGAGCGCGGATGCTTCGGGCGGCGCAGGGGTCCAGGCGGCGCAGACCGTCGCCGAGAAAGGCGTTAGTGTCGTGGTCACCGGGCATGTCGGACCAAACGCGGTCCCGGTGCTCGATGCTGCCGGCATCCGGAGCTTGACTGACGCATCTGGCACAGTCCGTGACGCCGTCGTGCAGTACAGGGACGGCAAATTGGACGTGTAAATGATTGGATTAGGCGTGGGGCTGCCGAATAACCCGAGAACCATCCGTATGACAAGTAGAGTAATATAACATCATCTGCATAAGAGACTACAATGGTCAGGAATCAGTACGAACACGAACTGGAAAAACTAAAAGAGAATATCATAGAACTGGGTGGCACGGTCGATGTACGCATCAATGAAGCGGTCGTTTCCCTCAAAACCCATGATATGTCTCTGGCGCAGTCAGTGATCGAGCGGGATCGGGAGGTGGATGATCTCGCGTGTGACATCGAGAAGTTATGCTTGAGACTGATTGCGCTCCAGCAGCCGATGGCAGTCGATCTACGCACGATTGCAGCAGCACTCAAGATCCAGATCGATCTCGAACGGATGGGGGATCTTGCCGTTGATATCGCGAGGGTCACGATATATACGAAGGGTGAGCCGCACGTAAAACCCTTAATTGACATTCCGCGCATGTCTGATATGGTGCGAGAGATGCTTAACTCCGCGATCAAATCGTTTCACGATTCGGATAGTGACCTTGCATACAAGACTGCTGAGCAGGATGACATCGTTGACGGGCTTTATGACCAGGTGCGCAGGGAACTGCTGACATATCTGGTCGAGGATCCGAAGAAGCTTGCCAGCATCTCGAACCTGCTCTTCGTCTCGAAGTATCTCGAGCGCATCGGTGATCATGCCGTGAACCTCTGCGAAGACGTGATCTACATGGCAACAGGGGACCGGGTGCATCTGAATTGAGGATGGGTAGCATCATGTCTGGCAACACATTCACCGTAATCGGCGTGATAATAGGAATTATATTCGGGATAAACGCAGTTTCGGTGATGCTTGGGCTCATATCAGGATCAGTTGGGCTTCTAAGTATGATCGGGTCCGGTTCGGGGATTGGTTTGATCGTGTCAATAATCGTAGCTGCAGTCCTTATCATCAAGATTCGGATCATCACCAGTCTGATCACAGGAGCGATCATTGGAATCGTGCTGAATCTTGTCGTAAGCGAGATGTATGGCGCGGACATCGTCACTCTGCTATTCGGCTGACAAGATATGGAACGCCTGGATGTTATCGTACCGGTAGCACACTATGAACCGATATCAGTACTTAAAAAATCTGTAGAGTGCATATTAGGTCTTGAAAATGGCGATATGGATGTCCGGGTCATCTATGTTCTTGACATCACGGGTGAAACCGATGACCGCCTGAAATTCCTCAAGGGTGTGCCGATTGCAGTGATCGCACGCAAAAGCGCCCGGGGACGACGCGCCGGCGCGATCAACGACGCTCTTGATGCGTGTAATCAGGCGCCGGGAAATGCGCCGGATTATGTTGCACTCTTTGATGTGGACAGCCGTCCCGACAGAAATTTCCTGATCGAATGCACACGCCTGCTGCGGTCAAGCAAGAACGTGATCATCGCAAGCGGCGCACGTTTCATCACAAACGAGAACGAAAATATCATAACAAAGACCATCGCCGCAGAATATTGTTTTTTTTCTGATGTATACCTGCTGTTCGAGAGATTCGATGGGTTTAACCAGTTCAACGGTATGATCGGCGTTTTGAATATCAAAACCATGAGAGGTTATCAATTCGATCATCTGGACGAGTCAGCATCCTGCGAAGATCTTGATTTCACCCAGAGAGCTTATCTCGCGGGTTTCACCGGTGGTTTCGCACCGAATACACGGGTCGGTGAGCAGGCACCATCCACCATCAGAGATCTGTTCAATCAGCGTGTTAGATGGTTGTCCGGAGCCTGTCAGGGGCTCTGCACGTACCTGCCATCGTTTATCACCGCACAAATTTCCGTGTCAAAGAAACTGGCATGGTTCCTTGCGTTATCCCTGCCGTTCGTCGCGTTTCTTGCTACACCGGTTGTGCCACTATATGGGGCGCGTCTGTGCGGGAGATATGGTTTACGCAGCGTTATTGTCCGAACATTCGGGTTAGTGGTGCATGTCTGGCTGATCACGCTATGCGGAAGTGTTGCGCTGGCAAAAAACATGTTTGGATGGCGTATCAAATGGAATGAATCACAGCGGAGCGAGGTTTGACGTGGGATCCTGGCGACATCCCACATGCGCAGGCTGTGACCTCTAACCCCCATGCACGCCACTTTGATAACCAGTTCCATGACCCTGGCAAATCCGGAAATAATAGGTATCCACCTCAAAAAGCAGGGTAAAATTGTAATGGTTGGTTGGATGCTAAATCACACACGAAAGACTTGAAGACAAAGATTAACAACACCCTTCGCGTCTATCCCACCTTTACGCCTTTCTCGTTAAATTGGAAAACAAGAACGCAAAAACGAGAAAGACGCTATGGCGCAAAGAATAAAAATCCTTCTGGTCGGCGACATGCCTTTGATTTTAAAATGGTGTCAGTCACCCTCTGATCCGGAGGGGCTACAATAATAGATATGTTTGGATCCGGGTGCTGGACGAACTACCCAATAACTTTACGACCTCTCGCAGCGATAATACCCCATGGAGAACGAAGAGCGGATCCGGGTGCTGGACGGACTTGAAGCGGTGCGATCCCTGCCCGGGATGTACATCGGAAGCACCGGACCTGTCGGGCTGCACCATCTCGTGAGCGAGGTTGTCGATAACAGCATCGACGAGGCGATGGCAGGGCACTGCACTGAAATTGCGATAACATTGAACCGGGACGGCTCTGTCACAGTGTCTGATGACGGCAGAGGGATCCCGGTGTACATAATCGAGGATTACGGAAAGCCTGCTGTTGAGATCGTGATGACAGTGCTCCACGCCGGAGGAAAATTCGATAAAAGTACCTACAAGGTCTCCGGTGGTCTGCACGGTGTCGGTGTCTCGGTCGTGAACGCGCTATCTGAGTGGCTACGCGTCGAGGTCCACAAGCACGGAAGCATCCATTCCCAGGAATACGTGCGCGGGGCTCCAAAGTACGATCTAAAAGTCATAGGAGAGACCGACCGCACAGGAACCGCGATCACATTTAAGCCAGACCCCAGAATCTTCGAAGAGACCGAATTCTCATTCGATACGCTCTCAAAACGGCTCCGCGAACTCGCATACCTTAACCACGGCGTGCGGATCACAATCAGGGATGAGCGGGGCGAGCCATACCCTGAATCGGAGGATGTGCACCAGTTTGACGGTGGGATCATGTCGTTTGTCGAGTACCTGAACGAAAATAAAAACACGCTTCACAATCCTGCATATTTCAAGAAACAGAAGGACGACACTGATATCGAGATTGCAATCCAGTACAACGAGGGATACTCGGACAACGTCCTCTCGTTCGTGAACAGCATCAACACAAAGGAAGGCGGAACTCATCTGAGCGGCTTCAAGACCGCGCTCACAAGGTCGATCAACAAGTATGCGAAGGAGAACAACCTCGTAAAGAACGATGACATCAGCGGAAGGGACACGCTCGAGGGACTGACCGCGGTAATCAGCGTAAGACTCGCAAGCCCACAGTTCGAAGGACAGACCAAGATGAAACTCGGGAACATCGAGGTGAAAGGACTCGTCCAGTCGCTTGTTGGCGAAGGACTCGATGAATATTTCGAAGAAAACCCGAAAACAACAAAAAAAGTAATAGACAAAATAATAGAGGCAGCCAAAGCATGGTCCGCTGCAAAAAAGGCTCGGGAACTCACAAGACGCAAAACCGCGCTCGAATCAGGAAGTCTCCCCGGGAAACTAGCTGACTGCTCTGAGCGAAATCCGGCAA
>JAYEGG010000449.1:0-6685 GCA_034658995.1 Methanobacteriota archaeon
GGTGCGAAAGAGAAAAATAACAACTCTCTGCGTACCTCTGCGTCCTCTGCGGTTTAATATTCCATACCATAACCGGAGCCTCCTGAAGTGTGAAAAAGTGCTTGTAACTCGAATTACCAAAGAGCCACTTTTATTCTTTGCGCCTTCGCGTCTTTGCGTTTTGTTCCCCGATTCAACGCAGAGTCGCGAATGCGCAAAGACATGGTGGGAATTATCTCTATCGTCACGTCTCTCGCGTGTGTCAACACATCACTGACACATTTAAAAAAAGCTCATTTTGTGGGTGGTGCGAATTATATGTGGTAAGGCTCAACACATCGCTTACACTTTCTTAAGTGCTCCAGGGGGTCCACCCGGAAGAAATCAAAAAGCCACCCCCCCATCAAACCTCTCGATCGATCCCGCGCAACTTAACTTTGCACCCTCGCAACCACCCGCTCCTTCTTTCCCACAGCTTCCGTCGCAGCCTGGTTGATTGCAGCCTGCATCCTTGCGTAATCCTCCGGAGCGGTATCGCCAACCAGTTTCTTGATCGGGGTGTACGCGGACTCTCTGAAGCGCGGCGTAAAGTCGTGAGCCTCGTCGTTATAGATGAGTTCTGCCCCGGTTCCTTCCACTACTTCGCCGACCAGATCGACCGCAACTCCTCGCGCCCTGATCGCGTCCAGGATATCTGGTGCGGCGTCAGGTGGCGCAATCAGAAGTAGTGCATCGAGCGATACCCCGAGATAATCGATCTTGAGTGTTTCAAGCATCGAGAAAACCTTTTCGTTCACAAGCGGGTGCAGCTTATCCTCAAAGAACCTGAGTTTTACCCGGGCAGTTCTTGATATTTCTTTTGCGTCGCCGCGGATCCCGCCGTTGGTGACGTCGGTCATGGCATGGATTTTTCCGAGGAGATCCGCATCGATCAGCGCCTCACATGCGTCTATGAATTTTATGTTGATTGTCTCGTCCACGATTTCATGCATCCCGTAGTAGAGTGCTGCTGTTGAGATTGTGCCGCCTCCTGCGCCTTCGGTCATCAGGATTGTGTCGCCTGGTTCTGCAGCTATGCGGGCGGTCAGGTCGCTGGCAACCCCGACGGCGCCGACGCCGCCGGTCATGCGCTCGCCGATCACCATGTCGCCACCGATCCTGAGCGTGCTTCCTGTTACGAGCGGGACGCCTGTTAGTTCGGCGACGGCTGAGATTCCTGCGATGTGGTCGAATATCTTCCCGACGTCGCCGTCATCTGCCACATGTATGTCTGATAGGAGCGCAACCGGGCTTGCACCCATCACATAGATGTCGCGCAGTGCGGCGCGGGCGACATGAAACCCTGCGAGGAACGGAAAGTCGCTCAAACGGGAGTGTGTGCCGTCGATGTTCAGAACGATGTATTGGTTGGGATCCTGATTGTGAAGCTGCACTACCCCTGAGTCATCAAGATGTGAGGAATCGACGACGGCGCCGGTCTTCCCGATCACCTCAGCGATCTTTTCGTGCGTGTAAAAATCGCCTGCGCCCCTTGATCCGACGCCAAACTCGCCCATCGTCACCCCGGACATGATCGGGGTAAGGATCTCGCCTGTGGGGTGCAGTGTTGCCTGCGCTTCCAGAATTGTTACGCGAGCAATCTCCTCTGCTCTCGCTTTAGGGATGTTCTTGATCTCAAGTATTCGGTCGGTGAGTTTCTTTTCGAGGGCAGGGTCGTTTCTCAGGAGCCCGCGTTTTGCATAGCCTTCAATGTCCATCAGGGCACCAATTGTCTGGTCGGTGTAATAAGAATTTCGAATTTCTCTATAGCGTACTTGCGATCTCTGCACCTCAGGTCTCAGTATCGGACTTCAGACCCTTCGCATCGACCACTTCCACTTCAGGACTGATTGCTTCGATCTCAATCTCAACACCTTTTAGATCCACCACAACAGGCGGATTTGGATTTATCACAGTTCCACCGCCCCCTGAGATCAGTAATCCCTCTCGCATCAACTGATCAACCGTCTTCGTGATCTCGGTATCCTCACGCCCCTCAAAGACGTTCTTGAACAGATCGATGATGTCAAGGATGTGAACGCCGGATAGCCCCTTCGATTTTATGTATCTGGCGTATCCTGCGTTATCTGCGAGTACGTTGACAACAAACATGGCATCGCATCGGTTTTCAAAGAACCGGTCGTCTTCGCTTGTTTCCATAGTCACATCTATTCCTTCGACTTTCGTTCGATGATCTCGGCGAATGCAAGCGTGCCTGAGACGTGGGTGATCTTTATGTTCACGATTTCACCCTTGACGGTGTGGGGTACGTAAATCGTGTATTTATCCACACGAGAATACCCGTCACCCTTCTTTCCGACTCCGATGATCTTGACGTCGTACACGCCGCCTTCCTCTATCGCATCCTTCGATTTGACCTCGCGGACCTTTCGTTTCCTGATTGGTCTGTGCGCACCACATGCTGCGCATTTCAGTGTCAGGACGCGGTCGGTGCGCACCAGTGTGGTATCAGGTCGCCCGCACTCAGAGCATAACACAAACTCGCTGGTGTAAGCGTCGATCTGGGACTGGAGGTCTTCGGTGGTGAATTTACCCTGGAATATCACGCGGCTCCCATCACTCTTGCCGGCGGTGCCCATTTCTCGCAGCAGGAACTTTAAGAGATGACCCGGGTCACGGTTGAGCGTATCAACGATCTCGAGAAAATTCCTCAGAACAGTGGTCTTCCCCTCTATGATCACGTCCGGTTCGGGTATGGAGAATCGCACATCAGTGGTCAGGAAATCCGGCATATTGTCGTATGCCCGGTCAAGACTTTTTTCATAATCAAAGGTCATTGAATCAGTTCCTGCCCGTTGTCAACCCTGATGCTGACCGGCGTGGGTAGCTTGTACCCGGCACGTCTCAGTGCCTCTTTGGCGTGATTGAACTGGTTCGGTTGCACAGATACGGTGAACACCCGCTGTCCTGCGTGAACCCGTGCTGCAGTGCTGACCAGTTTTCCGAATGCATGTCGCATCCCACTGGATACCCGGTCCGCTCCGGCGCCGGTTGCCTGTTTGTTTTCTCGTAGTACCTGATGCGGGTACACACGTAGTTTCATGTGAAAGTTGGCACGTCCCGGTTCCCTGAGCAGATATTTGTTTGCGGTGATGCGTGCGGCTTCGAGTGCGTTGTGCCTTATCTGGCACTGCTCCTTTGCAATAAGGGATGCAGAGACTGGAAAATCGTCGGTGAGGTTGCCCATGTCAAAAGTTACGATGTGGCTGCCAGGAACTCCGCCCATATACTTGCGGCGGGTGTATGGACGCTTGAATTTGCGATACATCTTTGCGGGTTTGGTTACCATGATAATGCTCCTCTTTCTTTGTACATGGCGGTTTTGTGGTTATAAATGTTGGTGTTAGCCAAGTCCCCGCATTCTCAGAAATCGAAGAGGGTTTTCTGTCTTGATACCGCTTTAACCTCTTTTTTTATATGAACACGTTCCACGCTCGCAGTACCAATCCCAAAATCGAATAATCCCTTCTGTTTAGAGTCGTAATTCAGTGTTTCATGCTCGACACCAAATTCACGAAGTATTCTCTCAACCGGGGGCAGTATTTGTTTTTTGATATAATAATTAACATCCAGCGAAAGATTATGTTCTCTTACGTATTCGGGATCCTCCGCACTATCCACGAACTGTCCTTTGCCTGCAACGATCACAAAGGGAACACGATCCCCGATCGACGGCACCACCCCACCGCGCCTGCGTATCTTCTCCACAACCGTGATATGTGGCTGTTTACTCTTATAACTCTCTTCTTTCTTATTGTATTTCCGGGTGAGAATCAGGTCATCCATGATTTCGCTGTCGGTACGGACCTTGAGATTCCTGACCCGGTTCACGACACCACGGACATATTCCACAGATTCATCGACCTTGCCATCCTTAAGTACGAGTTCAAGGACTTTGTTGAGTGTTTTTGATGTCAAACCACACCAGTCACGCCGGACAGTCTCCATCCCCTTGACTTTAATGGAATCTTTCCAGTCACCGCCAGCACCTGTTTTTTCAAAGATCCATAATGCATATCTCTTTTTTGCTATGAATATCGCCCTCCTGGCAATCGATTCAAATTCAAGTTCCATCGGATCGGGCAGATTCTCAGAAACCATTGCCGCAACCATCTGCCCGATCGATTCGGCATCATCAAGCGAAATTTCTCCGTTCGGTGACGTGATCCGAACAAAAACACTGTCCGTGTCGCCATAGATCACCGACAGCGCAAACTCGTGTCCATCTGGCAGACGCACGGTTTTAATTGTGTCATCAATCAGATTCCTCGTGTCACTGATGTTTTTCCGCCCGAAACTGGTCACCGCGTTGGCAAGAACGAGGCTATACAGGCGAGCCCTTGTGTAGCCGGAATATCCGTAAAAACTGTTCAGCAGAATCTTGAGTGCATACTGGGTCGCGTTCAGCACCACGTATTCATCCCCCTTTGCATCGCGCATCATCTTCTTTGTTTCGGTCCGCCGATCCAGGAGATCTTCAAGGATTCCAGGTACGATTCCCCGGTAAATATCTACAGGGACGAATTCACCACCCGACGGCGCTCTGATCGTGTTTTGAACCAGTGTCCCGCCATCTCGGCCTCCATCTCGGTCTCCGCCTCCACCCCTGTCGCTACCGGCGTTGTTGTCTGTGATGACTGTGCTGTAGCAGAGGTTGTGCGCCATCATGATCGTTGGGTACAGTGACTTGTAGTCAAGAATCACGGCATCCTTCTGTAGCCCGCGAACCGGTTCGAGCACCGCGCCGCCTTTCAGCTCATCAGGCGCATTGTACCGCCCATCATGAGCAGGTTTCGGCGGGATCACGCGGTTTCTCTTCCCAAACTCCCGAAGCAGCAGGTTTTCAACCATCGAACTCTGCCCGCCATACAGCACATCCTGGAACAGTGCGCCACTCACCTGCGCAAGCGCCACATATTTGTCGAGCAGTCGCAGGTCAAGCAACAGGTAAAGCGCAAGAACCGCGTCACGGCGTGCATATTCGATGAACTCGGCAAGCTTTTCGCCATTGTCATTCCAGTACTCACCCATCTGCTTGACAGAAACATCGAACTTCTCGATGTTAAGCAGCGTTTGAGCCACGTTCTTCAATGTGTACTGTTTGATGCTGTAGTCCCTGCGCACCAGAGGCAGAACATCGGCAACGATCCTGCCCGCAACATTCACACGAGTGGTATTCCCGGTCTTGCGGCAGAAAACAGCCCTGTTGTCCCTGCCAATATTGGCGTGCAATTGCGCACCTTGCGCCTCAAGCACCTCCACACGTTTGGTGATGTACGGGAAGTCAAACTCGTTTGAGTTGTATCCAAGAATCACGTCAGGATCATAATCCCGCACAATCTCGAAAAACCGGTTCAACATCCCGGTTTCATCGTCAAACGACTCGATACCGTCGCCGTCTGCCCCATTACCATCAGCCTTCTTTGCAACTAAAACGAGCGTTTCTCCGGTGTAATCCGGTCGGAATGCAAGCGAGACCATGATGATCGGCGAGCGGTCAGGAGTCGGCATCCCGCCATCAACCAGACACTCAATATCGAATGCAAGGTACCTGAGTGGCGCATTTCTGGCAACCTCAACCGGCGATACCTGTGACGTGAGCACCACGTCGCTGTCCACCGCGGGTAGTGATGATCGCGATGATTGTGGCGATTGCGACGCATCGGCGCTGTCGCTGTCGCGAGTCCGCACCCACCCCATGCCAGAGATGCCCTGATCGACCATGAACCGGTTATTGAACATGATATCAGTCTCGTACACCCGATCAGCGTATCCCTTTACCTCGTCCCGAATCGCTGGAACATCCTTTGGCTTGCCAACAACCACCTTCAGCATCTTTACCGGATGCTCCTGATATCCAATCGGCTCATACTTCTCAACAATCTCGGTCCGCCTGATCTCAGGGATGTCCCTGAGATTCTCGAGCAACCCCTCAATCGAAGCTGCCTGAACATGGAAATACGGCTCAAAGTCCGGGACAAAACAGCACACGCTACGCCCGTCGAGATCACGCCCAAACAGCCTCACAAGAAGCTTCCCATTATCAATGGTATAATCAACATCAAGGATCTGAAACTCCATCACGGGCATGTTTATATGCATAATACTTATGGCTTACCCGGGGACCCTGGAGTCATCGCTTTCGGACGCTGCCAAAAGCTCTTTTATTGTAATGGTCAATCTGACCAGGAACACAAGAGCGACCGATGCTCATACATGATCACCAACAGGAGGATTTTTGTTCTTTGCGTCCTTGCGCCCTCGCATCTTTGCGTTCTCATTCTCAGTTTAACGCAAAGTCGCAAAGTCGCAGAGACGCGAAGAGTATTGTCAACCCATGTCGCAACGTCTTCCGTGTTGTTGTACATCCGACTGACCATTACACAAAAGCTCTTTTATGCTCTGGATCACGCAGTCAGGCTCAATATCGGACTTATTAACAATTATGCCTTCTCCACCCGATCAGCTCCCCCACCAGTCCGCCACACACTCCACACCACATCCCGCATCACAACCAGCAAACCAAGCCACTCTTCTGCTACAAACCGGTTCATTGCTTGCGTAACTCGCTCGTGAATCTTGTGTCGATTCGGCTGTTTAAGGCGCACAATAAGGATGCCGTGGTGGAGTTCATAACGATGCTGTG
>JAYEGG010000450.1:0-6630 GCA_034658995.1 Methanobacteriota archaeon
TCGCTATACCGCGGGGCCCTCTTATTCCAGAACTCGGTCATATCTCCGCGGCGTTTTCTCCACGAGGCGTTCTCAGTCGCCTCAATCCACATCTTATTCCAGTCTATCTCTTCGATCATGATTTTATGCCTCTTTATCTCCGACGATTGAGTTGCGAATGTCATAAGTGCTACAACGTATATGAATGGTAATATCTTTTTATGACGGGTTCAGTCTTCGTGATTATATTTTTTAGGATCTTGTATCATTCTGAATATAAAGATTGTGATTCGTAACACCAAACAGAATATATCAAACAAAATGACATGCCTCATACCACCCCCCTCTTCAACCTCGGATCCATCAAATCCCTTAGCCCGTCTCCGAGGAAGTTGAATGCAAGAACTGTTGTCATTATCGCAAGCCCTGGAAAAGTCGTCAGGTGTGGTGCTGTTCGCATGAAATTCTTCCCATTGTTCAAAATCGACCCCCACTCCGGGGTTGGGGGTTGTGCACCAAGTCCCAAGAAGCTCAAACCCGATGCTGCAAGGATCACGTAAGCCATACCGAGTGTCACCATCACAATGACAGGTGCAACACAACTTGGCAGAATGTGTCGAAAGATGATGTAACGATCACTGGCACCAAGCGCTCTTGCAGATTCCACAAACTCCTTCTCCTTTACAGATAAGACCACCCCTCGCACCACTCTGGCGTACCCGGTCCACCCAACGATCGCAAGTGCGATCATTACATTTAACAGACCGGGTCCCAGTACACCTGCAATCGCCAACGCGAGTATAATGCCTGGAAACGCAAGCATTATGTCCACTATTCGCATAATTATCTCATCAACAGCTCCGCCATAGTAGCCTGCGATAAGACCAATAATTATCCCCATGACACTTGTCATCCCAACCACCACTACACCAGTCACAAGAGAGATTCTGGTCCCGTAGATTATCCTGCTCATCATACATCTGCCCAGATTATCCGTTCCAAGGGGATATTCGCTATTGGGTGAGAGCAGGCGATCCTCCAAATTAATCTCGGTGGGATCATGCAAAGCGAGATACGGCGCAAATATTGCAATGAGCGCGAGAAACGTAATTATGAAAGCTCCGATCATTGCTATTTTATGCTTTTTAACCTGCTTAACAAGCTTATACGATCGATTACCCATTAGTTACCCCCTGTTTCTTTCATACCTGATCCGCGGATCCAGATACGCATAAAGAATATCAACTATCAAATTTACAAGAACGAATATAATTGCAATAAACAACACGCACCCCGTAATCATTGCATAATCTCTCTCAAATATCGACTCAACCAGTAACTTGCCAACCCCGGGCCATGCGAAGACAGTCTCGACGATGACCGCACCCTCAAGCAGACTACCGAATTGCAACCCAACAATCGTGATAACCGGTATCAATGCATTTCGCAGGGCATGCTTCCAGACAACAATCCTCTCGCTCAAGCCCTTTGCTCGTGCAAGCGTGATGTAATCCTGCTTGAGAGACTCTAACATGCTTGACCGTATCAACCGGGTTGTCATCGCCGCCATGCCAGTCCCAAGTGTTATAGCAGGCAGCAGTACGTATCTGATACTTCCATCGCCATAGCCACAGACAGGGAGCAGCCCGAGATATAATGAGAAGACTAACATAAGGAGTAATCCCAACCAGAAGTTGGGCATAGAAACTCCTATCAGTGCTCCAAACATGCTAATATTGTCGATTACAGAGTATTGTCTTGCTGCGGAGATAATTCCAACCGGAATGGCTATTACGAGCGATACAACCATGCTTGCGAGGGCTAATCTCAACGTTGCCGGAAATCTACTCAAAATTTCCGCTGAAACAGATTTACCGGTTGATAGCGAGCATCCGAGATCGCCATGCAGGAGACGGTTCAACCACTTGAGATATTGAATATGGATCGGGGCATCGAGACCTTCTTCTGCTCTTATCCGGTTGATAGTCTCTGGATTCAGACCATCCATCCCGTATCTGGCGGTTGCGATCATCTCAGCAGGATCGCCAGGGGCAAAGTGCATAATCAGAAACGTCAGCATCGTCGCCCCCAGTATAACGATGAACATCAATAGTAATCGTCTTAAAACAAACCCGATCAAAATATTATTTCACCTTCAAAGTTAAAAAATGGTGTGGAGATCATATCACAGTTTCTATCGAGTGATGTGATCTCCATCTGCCTGGTATTACGTTGAGTATATATCTTCCCAGTTGATCCAGAACCACGGATGGGGCTCAAACCCTATTACATTATCTCGCTTTGCGTTTATCATCTCTTCGTAGTATATCGGGAACATCGGGGCTTCATCAGCAACTATCTCCTGTGCTTCGTAATATAACTGATATCTCTCCCCCCGATCCATCGTCGCCTTTCCAAGTTCTGTCAGTTCATCGACTCTTGAGTTGGAGTAAGACATATTCCGCATCACGTTCATATCTCCGTTTGAATTGAACCAGTCATATAACATGAAGTGGGGCCCCAGTATTGTATATGGGTGTATCGTCATCTCATACTCCCCATCGCCTAAAGCGCTACTCCATGCACCGCCTGCCAGAACCTGTATCTCAACGTCAATACCAAGATCGCCAAGCTCGCTTTGAATTACCTCGGAAATCGCATCGTATGGCCATCGTCCAACCAATCCGCTGTGAAGGAGCAATCTGACCTCAAACGGTTGACCATCCTTGTCCAGCACTCCATTGCCATCGGTATCCTCCCAACCTGCAGCAGTCAGCAGCTCTTCTGCCATAGACGGATCATATCTGGCCCCTATATCAGGATTCACCCATTCGGCAAGTGTCGGTGTTATCGGACCTTTTCCCGGTATACCATAACCTTCGAGAACGGTACCAACGATGGTCTCCTGGTCGATGGCGTATTGAATTGCCAGTCTCACACTCGCATCATCAAACGGCGATTTGCCACAGTTGAGTACCATGAAATGCGATGTGGCAATCAATCGGCTGAGCACCTCGATGTCAGGATTCGCATCCAGCGTCCCGGCATACTCGGGCAGGACGCCGCCTGTATCGATTATAAGATCGATCTCGCCCGTTTCCAGTGACATGGCACGAGCGTTTGCATCAGGAATGCATCGTAACGTCATGCATTCCAGTTTGGGCATACCACCCCACCAGTTTTCGTTTCGCACAAGTATCAGCTTATCGTCCGGGGTGTACACATCTACCTTGTATGGGCCTGTTCCTATCGGATCCACCACGTTTCCATCTGCATCCACGGCATCCGGACTTATCATTGACATGAAAGGCCAGCTCAATTGACGGATGAAGGATGCAAACGGTTCACTGTGTGTGAATCGAATCGTGTAGTCATCCACCACCTCTATCGATTCCAGAGGACCTAATTGACCTGGTTTCTCCGCATCGAGCCTCTCAAAATTAGCTTTTGCCGTATCCGCGTTGAAAGCCGTTCCATCGTGGAACTCAACTCCTTCCCTCAGATCGAATGTCCAGACCTTCCCATCAGATGAGACGTCCCAGCGGATTGCTAACATGGGCTTTGGCTCCAGATCATAATCGATCCATGCCAGTTGTTCGTAGACGCCGGTCAACGACGGGTGTGCCCCGTACCCATACTGTTCCCCCGGGTCTCGACCCAACCCTGCGATTAATGTTCCGCCAGGGAACAGTACCCGTTCAAGGATTACGAGCTCGATACAGGTCACATCCTGCATGTTTATATCTCCGTCCTGATTTGCATCGGCTGATGTGGTCTCAGGATCGTATTCAAGGATCATACGCTCGACCTTGGTCGCGTCCTGCATATTGATCCGTGTGTCTTCATTTGCATCTCCGTAGAGCACTGCACTCACGAAAGGTATCGATGCCAGAAGCATCGCGCTTACGATTATTCCGATAATTCCAAGTCGGATTCCCCTCTTCATATCTATTACCTCCTTTATTCTGCTAATTATTCGTTTATTTGGCTTGTTATGAATAAGTGTCATACACCCATCTCATCGTCGATCCAGACCGTCGGTATCTTATCCGACCCGGTGTCAACAAGCAATCCATCAGATATATCCAGAACACTGGTATCTCCGGATGCACCCGTTACCGTGAAGTGGATCGTTGCAAGTGATCCTGATCCACTCATTCCGGTGGCACCTGGTAGATTGAAGATCACTCTGACTGTGTCAGAATCTCTAAATGCCCAGCCATCCAGTCGTACTTCGGTTGTACTTATGCTTCCTGAATCGACACCGGTCACGTTCACAACGCTTGCATTGAACGATAGGTCAAACTGCCCCGAATCAAGATTGGCAACGTCTGCAATGTCTATCGTTGCATCGAACGTTCCGGATACAACTTCCGGAGCGTTGACCGTGACCGGTACACCTACCGTTATCCCGCAATCGTTCCAGAGCGTGGGCATCTCATCCGACCCGGTGTCAACGAGCAGCCCGTCGGATAGGTCCAGAACGCCTGTATCTCCGACGGTGCCTGTTACCTCGAAGTGGATCGTTGCAAGTTGTCCTGATCCGCTCACTCCGGTGACTTCTGGCATGTCAAAGATTACCCGGACGAGCTTGTCGCAATCCCAGTTATCTGTGCCATGCATGACTGTCCAGTCATCGAATGGAATCACTGTGCCATCGACGGAACCTGAACTGACTCCGGTCACGTTCACAACACCTGCATCAAACCCGAGATCAAACTGTCCCGAATCGAGGTTGGCAACGTCTGCAATGTCTATCGTCGCATCAAACGTTCCGGATACAACTTCCGGAGCATTGACAGTGACAGGCACTCCAATCGCCACATCATCACCAGTCCATGTTGCTGGTATCTTATCTGCCATGGTATCAACGAGCAGCCCATCTGATATATCCAGAGCGCTGGTATCTCCGGCTGTGCCAGTCACCTCAAAGTGGATCGTTGCAAGTGATCCTGAGCCGCTCACTCCTGTAATGTCCGGGAGATTGAAGAGCACACAGGCCATACCCGCATCCTTCACCGAGCGCCATAGGTCTATCGGCACCTCTGTACCATCTACGCTTCCTGAATCGACACCAGTTATATTCACAACGCTCGGATCAAACGACAGATCAAACTGCCCTGAATCAAGGTTTGTCACGTCTGCAATCTCTATCGTCGCATCGAATGTCCCGGATACAACTTCCGGAACATTGACAATGGCAGACACTCCAATCGCCACCTCACAATCGTTCCAGAGTGCGGGTATCTCATCAGACCCGGTATCGACAAGCAATCCCTCTAATATGTCCAGAACGCTTCGGTCTCCGGCTGTGCCCGTTACCTCGAAACTGATCGTTGCAAGTGATCCTGATCCGCTCACTCCGGTAGCGCCCGGGAGACGGAATAGAACGCGAACGCTACCCGCGTCCATCAAACGCCACATGTCTATCGGCACCTCTGCACCGTCTATGCTTCCCGAATCGACGCTGGTTACATTCACAACGTTCGGATCAAACGAGAGATCAAACTGCCCCGAGTCAAGGTTGGACACGTCTGCAATGTCTATCGTTATGTCAAACGTGTCGCCAGATGCGATTTCCGGAGCACTGACGTTGACCGACACCCCGATGGTTACATCATCGTCAAACCAGAGCGCTGA
The DNA here is from genome assembly GCA_034658995.1 of Methanobacteriota archaeon. GTDB lineage: Archaea > Halobacteriota > Methanosarcinia > Methanosarcinales > Methanogasteraceae > Methanogaster_D. The sequence continues at coordinate 5,620 of JAYEGG010000450.1, forward strand.
CATTTCATCCGACCCTGTATCAACGAGCAGTCCATCTGATATGTCCAGAACGCTTTCGTCTTTGACCACGCCTGTTATCTCAAAACCGATCGTGGCTATCTGCCCTGATCCGCGTACATCATCGACTCCAGGGAGATTGAACAGAACACGAATCGTGTCAGCATTCAAGAATTCCCATGAATCGATTGGCACCGTTGTGCCATCGATGTTCCCATCGCAGACCGCAGTCACGTTCACAACGCTCGGATCAAACGAGAGGTCAAACTGCCCCGAATCGAGATCAACTGCATTGTAGATGTCTATCGTGACGTTGAATGCACCAGACACAACTTCCGGCGCATTGACACGAACTTGCGTCTTCTGCGCCATCGTCAGTATCATGAGCGCATCGAGTGAGTTGACATCACCATCGTAATTCACATCAGCGCGCTCGATATCAGGCGGCATGCTCCCGACTGACATCTGCAACGCGAGCAGCGAATCCGCTGTGGTGATCCTGCCATCGCTGTTTGCATCGCCGACTATGACTATGTTACAGTCTGCTGATGCCGGTACACTGAACACTGCAAGAGCGATCAGCGCGCAGTAGATTATATATCTTGCTTTCATTGTCATACTTCCATCATTATTCCGTTCGGTTCTTACATCACAATTGTAATATTGATCACAGAATGTGACCTAGAAGGATACTATTTAAAGTTTTCGTAGCATGAAAGCGTACAACGATCAGATGTCAGATGTATATCGATCAGAATAGATAAATCTCAAATTATTCCAAAACCTGTTGGGCAAGCGGTATGTGTTGTTTCCTGCGCCATCGCGGGATGCGCGTTATTTACCCATCCTAAACACAAAAACTACTGCTACGAGGACACATATCGCAAATAGAGCTCCAAATCCCGGTGTTTTGCATTCAGTCGCGTCTACCAGAGCCGTTGCCCCGGTCTTGGTTGCACCACTTTCAACGCCGTTCCAGCTCGCAGGTATTACCTCTGCCATAGTATCAACGAG
>JAYEGG010000451.1:0-6623 GCA_034658995.1 Methanobacteriota archaeon
AGATTGGTGTTGACAGTCACGTAAAATTCCCTGATCGCCGAATAATCCATCGAGGGACTGTTGATCTTATCGATCAGCATGTTGATCTGCTTGATTATGTTATCGCGGGCTGCAAGCCCCACTTTCAGCACGCGGGGCGGCATCTCCGGAGGCTCCACGGTCTCAAACATCCCGATGTCGCGCACCAGTTGCTCTTTTGCCTCTTCAATCTCTGCAAATACCCTGGCAGCGGATTTGAAGAATTCGTCGAGATCCGCTTTCAATTCGTCCGCAACCCAGTCTTCAACTTCGTGAAAAGCGATTGTGGGGATCTCTTGCCGGGTTTCTTTCCCAATGATCTTGTTTAGCCATTTCAATTCCATCAACGGTCCGGTGTGGTGTTTACTGTGTATCGGTGTGTTGCATCCGACGTTATTATATTATACAGTCTTGATCTTGATATACCCTTCCGATCAGGAAAGCTTTTTACTGCCGCACCCCCCGCAGTAATGTTATGGCAAACCTTTTTGGCATAAAATTAAGTGATATAGTGCAGATCGTGATCATCGTCGTCGTGGTCATGCTGGTCTACAGAGTTTTGCTGTTCATGTTTGGGATGGCGCAAGTACTATTATTTGTGATAGTAATATATATTATTTACAAAATCATCCGGGCAATTCTGTGACAACATCTTTATATGATCTCGTCGCCATGGTGAATTCATGGGATTATTTACACGCATGGAGCTTATGGTGAGATCCAAGGCAAATAAACTACTCGATCGCCATGAAGACCCACGGGAGATACTCGATTACTCATATCAAAAACAACTGGAGCTCTTGCAGCAAGTAAAGCGCAGCGTAGCCACGGTTGTCACAGCCAAGAAACGGCTCGAACTCCAGAAAGCAAAACTTGAGCAGAACACCCAAAAACTCGATAGGCAGGCAAAGGATGCCATCAGTTCAGGCAGAGATGATCTCGCACGCCTTGCACTTGAACGGAAGAAATCCAATACAATTGAGATCGAAAGTCTCATTATGCAGATCAACGAGCAGGATCTGGAACAACAAAAGCTCATTGAAACTGAAAGGAAACTTTCAGCTAAGATAACAGCATTCAGAACAAAGAAAGAGACGATAAAGGCACAGTACACCGCTGCTGAAGCACAGGTGAAGGTGAAAGAGGCAGTCACCGGGATATCCGAGGAGATGGCTGATGTAGGGTTTGCGATCCAGCGAGCAGAAGATAAAACGGAGGGAATGCGCGCAAAATCATCTGCACTTGACGAGATGGTAGAACTCGGCGCTCTCGATGAAATTGGCGGGGAAGACGACATTGAACGGGAACTACGCAAGATGCAGACCACCGCCGGCGTGGACGACGATCTTGCAAGATTGAAGGCGGAGATGGGAAAATGATCATAAGAATCATGACCGAGGGTCAGTACAGGGTGAACGATGATTTACTGGACGAATTGAACAAGCTCGATAACGAAATCGTGCGTTTGCTCGAATCCGGCGACGAAACAAAGTTTAGGGACGTGCTTGGTGCGTTTACGTCGAAAATTCGGGAGAAAGGAACCCCCCTTGATTCGGATGTCATCGTGGAATCCGATCTGATCGTTCCACCGGATGATCTCACGCTTTCGGAAGCGGCACAGATATTCAGTGGCGAAGGGCTTATACCCGACTGATGGCGAACACATCCGGAATAGAACGTGAGAACACCACTCGTAAGCAGATATTAGGGGTGCTTGGAATAGCATTCGTCTGCGGAGTGGTTGTTCAGCTCGTTCAGATAATAATCTGTGATACGACTGGCATCGACAGAATTTTAGGGAATTTAACGGCGGTTCTGCTGATTCTCGTGCCGATACACGTTGCTATTATCGTATCCCACTACTATCACAAAGATTGGAGATACATGGTCGTAACTGGCATGGTAACCATGGTTTTTGCCAAAGCCGCCCTGAACATGTATGCTATCGGGTAGAGCGGGTGTGATTATTGGCGGGCGAGGTGGTAGCTTGTGGTTAGCTAAACACGTACGTATCAGCATGTTTAAGGCGGTTTGACCAGAGCAGTGGTTATTTTGTCATAACTCCTGCCCAGAACGGCTCGCCCAGAAGAATTGCGACCGGGAGCCCTGACGTCTTTGCAAGCGTCCACGCACCCGAAACCACACCCCCCACCTCTGCCGGCAGAGGTGAATACCACGGTACCCCTATATCGTCGAGTATTTTTGGCGTCAGTTGCCCCATCGGCACCTGCGCGGAGATCCGTTCACCGAGATCGCCGCGATGGCTGATAATCATCAGCAGCGGTATCCGGTACAGCAGATCGAGCGATGCGAGCGCATTAATGCTGTTCCCAAGACCTGAGTTCTGCATAACCATCGCCGGGTTCTTCCCACCAAGATATGCACCAGCGCACACCCCTATACCCTCTTCTTCCCGTGTCACCGGGACATGTGTGACCCCCTTATCGCACTCGACCTCATCAAGCAGTTCTATCAGGTTAACGCATGGAACGCTCGCCACAAAATCGATTCCTGCATTTTTTAAAGCGTCAAAGAGGATGGATCGTACCATATCCACGTCACCACACCTTAAGATCGATTCCCTCGATCCGCACACGGCTGCCCTCCGAATGCACGATCACGCCTGAATGCACCTTACCCATCATACAGTGCTCTGGCAGAAACCGCACCGTTGCCCCGACATCAGGAACATTACCCTTCGTTACCCTTCCTTCAAAGGCAACAACCATGCAAATCCCGGCATCTATCCATTCCATATCCTTACCGATCCGGTGGAGCGGTCCTGTGATGCGCACCGTGACGATTCCATGATTCACCTCAAGAATCTTCGCAAAATGCGTTACCGGACAGCCCCATGGGCGATAACGGATGATATCCCCAACTCCAACCTGAACGCTTCGGTCAAACGGATGCAGATCCTCCCGGCAGGACGTTTCACCCCCCAGTGGCGATAAAACAAAATCCGCTATAAGATGGTCGATGAGCCCAACAATCTCATCTTTTGCAAGTGTCCCTGCTTCTGCCACTACCCCATCTCCGCCTCTTGTCAGACCTGATAAAATTTCGTCGATCGCACTTATACGCCCTTTGAACCGGTTTTGAAGCAGATAAGGGCATCCTGATGTTTCTACCTGCCTGGCAGCCAGTGCCGCTGCGAACTGCATACAATTTGTGCACCCACACTCGCCACAGTTAAGCCCCGGTAGTAGCCGATATATTTGTTTCATCGTCGCAGGTTCCTTATTCCAGGTTTGCTTGCATCCGGCTGCACATAAACATGTTGGATGCCTGTCCGGACGGCGGTTTTCTTAAGCGGCTGGCACCACGCAAAGCCGGACGAAGATCTAATCACCTCTGAAGTCGTTGTGTCGTGGGAGGAGGCAAAAACATGCTCACAAGCACATACAGCCATATACCCCGCATCGGGAGTACAATCGAGCGCAGGATATGGTCATGCGGCATCAGAACCTGGTCCGAATTCGCAGAACAACAGGACAAGATACCCATATCGGCTGCCAAAAAGACAACAATCCTTGCAGGGATCGAGGAGTCCGCGCAGCACCTTCGCGCGGGCGACGCCGAATTTTTTGCAAAATTACTTCCGAAATCCGAGCACTGGCGAGCGTACAGCGATTTTAAGGATAAAATTGCCTTTGTGGATATAGAGACCACCGGTCTTTCCCCGAACTACGACTGCATGACAGTTGTCGGGATTTACGACGGTAAGACGTCAAAGACTTATGTGCGCGGGATCGATCTCGACGATATTGTTGACGAGTTTGCAAAATACGATTTCCTGGTGACATTCAACGGCGCACGTTTTGACCTGCCGTTCATAAAGCACGAATATCCTGAGATCGACTTTGACCAGCTGCACACGGACCTGATGTATCCGCTGCGGCGCATCGGTTACACGGGTGGTCTTAAAGCCATCGAACGGGCGCTCGGGATCACACGGAGCGACGACACAACAGGGATAACAGGTTTTGATGCGGTCCGGCTCTGGCACGAGTATGAACGTGGCGGTGCCGATGCGCTCGAACTACTGCTAAAATATAACCGGGAAGATATAGTGAATCTTGAAACGATCATCAAACTCACGCATCCGAAGTTCGTTAAAAAGACATTTTCGGATGCGGTTGATGCTTGATGGCGTGAATCAGCACCAATGAGCGACCCCCCAACCGCAATTCACCCCCACCCACCCATCCGAAGGTAATACAAATAAGACATGATACAGATGTGCAGTACATGAACGACGGCGCACAGGAAGTCACGCTCCGGGTGGCAGAGGCATATCACCGGGATGTCGGCAAGGATATCGCACGCATCGACCGGGATTTTATGGACCGACTCGGCATATCCGCAGGGGACGTGATCGAGATTGCCGGCAGCGAGAAGGCATACGCCACTGTGCTGCCCGGATATCCGAGTGATGCGGAAGCAGACATTGTGCGGGTCGATGGTGGCACGAGGGGTAATGCACAGGTCGGGCTTGATGATCGGGTCAGGTTGTGCAAGATCGCGGTGAAGGATGCAACCAGTGTCGTGATCGCGCCAACGCAAGCCATCAAACTGGTCGGCGGAACCCGGTATCTGTTGCGGTATCTTGAGGGGAGACCCATCAAAAAGGGGCAGCATCTCAGGGTTGAGACCGTGGACCATCCGATCACGTTTGTAGTCACAGCGACCCATCCGTCAGGCGTGGTTCTTGTGACCAGAAGCACGAAGATCAAACTCAAGGAACGCCCGGTCCACGACGATGCGCACACCACGCAGATCACATACGAGGATATCGGCGGATTGAGCCGTGAGATCCGCCTTATTCGCGAGATGATCGAACTCCCGCTCCGCCATCCCGAGCTGTTCCGGAAACTGGGCATCGCCCCCCCAAGAGGCGTTCTGCTATACGGACCTCCTGGAACCGGAAAAACAATGATCGCAAAAGCGGTTGCAAGCGAAACTTCATCAAATTTCATATCGATCAGCGGTCCCGAGATTGTGAGCAAATATTACGGTGAAAGCGAGAAACACCTTCGCGAAATCTTTGAAGATGCGGAAAAAGAGGCTCCAAGTATTATTTTCATCGATGAAATTGATTCGATCGCCCCAAAGCGCGGCGAAGTTGCGGGAGAGACCGAACGCAGGATTGTGGCGCAATTACTGTCGCTGATGGACGGCTTGCAGTCGCGAGGCGAGGTCGTGGTCATTGCGGCAACCAACCGCCCAAACGACATCGATCTTGCGCTACGGCGGGGGGGCAGGTTCGATCGCGAGATCGATATCGGGGTCCCCGACCGAAACGGCAGGTTCGAGATACTGCAGGTCCACACGAGAGGGATGCCGCTTGATGACGAGATGCAGAAAAAAGGTCTTGAGGAGCTCGCCGAGCTCACGCACGGCTTTGTCGGCGCTGACACCGCATCGCTCTGCAAGGAAGCAGCTATGCATGCGCTGCGCAGAACCATGAAAGAGCTTAATCTCGACGAAGACATTCCGCCCGAGTCACTCGACCAACTGATTGTAACAAAAACAGACTTTTACGAGGCGATGAGGACCATTGAGCCTTCCGCGATGCGTGAGGTGTTTGTTGAGGTGCCGAAAGTGAGATGGGATGATATCGGTGGGCTTGAGGCGCAGAAACAGGAATTAATCGAGATCGTGGAGTGGCCACTTCGTTATCCCGGGATATTCGACGATATCGGCACAACTCCACCGACCGGAGTGCTGCTATATGGCCCTACAGGCACAGGAAAGACCATGATCGCAAAAGCGGTTGCCACCGAGAGTTCTGCGAATTTTATAAGCATCAAGGGACCCGAACTACTGAGCAAATACGTCGGCGAATCCGAGAAGGCGGTCAGAGAGATATTCCGCAAGGCAAGGCAAGCATCTCCTGCGATCATCTTCTTTGACGAGGTCGATTCGATCGTGCCCGCAAGAGGAAGCAGCGCAGACTCATTCGTGACCGAGCGGGTGGTCTCACAGATCCTGACCGAGCTTGACGGACTCGAGGAACTGCGCGATGTGGTCGTGATCGCTGCCACAAACCGCATCGACCTGATCGACCCGGCACTGATCCGGGCAGGAAGGATCGACCGCATCATACACATACCGATACCTGATAAGGAAGCGCGATTAAGGATCTTTGAGATCCAACTCGATGGAAAACCACTCTCTGACGACGTGTCAGCATCAGAGCTCACCGATGCAACCGACGGGTACTCAGGCGCCGACATCCACACCGTATGCAGGGAAGCTGCCATACTTGCGCTGCGAGAGGCGATGACAGGGGCGAGCAGGGACACCACTGATGCCGAGGTGAAAGCACTCGTAAGCAGCGTCAGGATCACGAGGATGCACTTTGAGCAGGCGACTAAATATGTGCGATCTGCGCAGAGCCGGACCACGCCAGAGCGTCTTGAGTGAATGGACGCATCATGTCAAATGGGGTGTTTTTGTTGTGGCTGCCTTTACAGGAGTAGTATGATCATGAAGTTACCCATATAAACATGGAAGAACCGCGTTGAAGAAGGCTGTTACTACATCGAAATTCACATCATTCGAATCCTTGAGCGTCTCTTTAATAACGGCTGAGGGCTTGT
>JAYEGG010000452.1:0-6617 GCA_034658995.1 Methanobacteriota archaeon
GTTAATAGAATTGAGATAAGCCATAGTAACCAGAAAGTAATAAAATAACTAACAACGGGGGATATTCCTTATTTACTTGATTTATCGTGGAGATCAATTTCACGGGAATTACCAAAGAGCCACAAATTTAGACACTTTTTATTATTTTCTGGGACGATTCGAAAACCGCAGAGGGACGGGAGAGAGAAACAACACCCCTCTGCGATCCTCAGCGTCCTCTGCGGTTAATCTTTTTTTGCCATGATCCACTTATCCGGAAGAAATTAAAAAGTCTCCAAATTTAGGTTTTTCTCTGTTTTGTCACCTTGAGTTCCAACTACCCACACGAAATAGCGAAGAACCCTATTGTGTTCTTGTCCTGGCAGTTGATCCGGAACCCTGACTTTCTGATGTTACACGGTAGTTCCGCCAGACTTACTACGTGGGCGTTACTCTTGTAGGTGTCACCATCTTCTTGTGTCAATCTCGTGAAATCTGTGGTTATTCACCTCAGCTAAACACACACCGTTTCGGACATACAGCGACATCGATCCCGGATTTACCGATCGGGTAAGTGTGCCCGGGCATCAACGTCCGTTCCCGGATTCTGCGGTTTCATGGGACGCATGAAGTTCGGGCGGTTCCTGAGACTCAGAGCGTTCTTGATGCCGATACAGACCGCTCAGTTTCGTGTGATCCAGGTTTAACCGTCTGTGCAGGTCGTATGGAAGTATGCCCTGTATAAGATACCTGCCCCACAGATAATATGCGCTGGTATACGCCACCAGCCCGATCGCCATCCATGCAATCAACACATAACTCCCTGCGAGTATGTCGGTCAGGATGGATATCGTTGGGACGATGAGGATCGGTACAAATACCCATATCCATGATTTTGAGACTTTCCATAGGTCGTACTCAGCTGTGACTGCAAGCCACCAGATTACGTACAGCAGCGTCAGCACATAAGGGACATACCAGAGCGAATATTGCAGGAGAAACATAAATACACCCAGCGTGATGTTCGCCAGCATCACGAGGTGCAGGAATGTGGTGACACTCGTGCCGACGGCAACGCCGGTACCGGCACCAGTCCCGCCGCTCCCAGCAGGGGTTTGCACCTGCTTCTTCAGATGCTCGATATTTGTGTTCATGGCATCGAGACGACCGCTCATCAGCTCCAGATCGACCTGAATCGATGCAGCCTCCCGAAGCACCGGCTCGATCTTCGGATAGATGTCCTCAAACATGAGGTCTATGGACTGGGTATAGAGCATGGTTCGTCGCACAAACACGATCGCGCCATAAAGCACCCCGATACCGATGGCAAGCAAGATCAGGTTGGCGATGAAGTCGGGTTTATCAAAATCGCCGGTGAGATTGAATATTATTGGAAATATCGACTTGTAGATCAGGTATATCGACGCAAGAATCATGCTGAATACTCCAAACCTATCAGTAAGTGAGATATTGGTTTTCCTTGCTTGTCGGTCTCTGTCACCTGATCGCATAACCAGAAACTCGATGTTCAGCCTACTTATATCTTGTTACGATCGCTTTACGCTAAGAATATACATCAATATACATAAAAAGAAGATGATGAGTCCAAATGATTTTATTGATTGGACAAGCTGCTTCACAAAACCATATTCTCTGCCATATTTGGTGTACATCCCACCATCGCTGACATCCTCTATGAAATAACTACCAAACGACTTGATCACGATTGGGTTGCCCCCGATGACCACTACCTTCCCGCAGATCTGATCCCCTGGCACAGTCCAGTCATCAGCCCGCCCCACGGCATCACCTTTTGTCTTGACCCCGCGCTCAGAAACGCTGACCACCCGGTGGACCACCGGTATCGGCACCGTGTTTACCTCAAACCGGAGTATGTCACCCACCTGCGGAACGACATGGATATCCTGAATCAGTACAAGATCGCCGGTCATGAGTGTCGGCTCCATGCTCCCCGTACCAACCACGGCAAAGAATAGGGTCTGGCTGCAAAAGAGATAAGCAGCGATCACGACGATGATAAGCGGTACCATCGTGCTGATGATGCCAGCCTGTTTCGTAGTCTCCCGGTAATGCCTCATCTTTGCACCCACCCGATCGTTGTAGACACGGGTGTTTGCGGCGTTTGCAACATTCACAAGTTTATGGAATGGCTCGCCCCTGACCACGGTCCTGTACGATGTGTAAAATATTGCCGCAAGAATGATACTGAAGACCATCCCGGATGCGATATTGCGCAGAATATTCAGGATGATATCGATCCACAGCATGGATTAGCCGTCCGTGCTGATGAACGTAACATTGTCGCCTGTTGCGCTCATCTCACCGACATCCCACTCGCCACCTGGTTTGTCACATGCAAACTCGATCGTCTCATACCGTGTCCATGAGATGTTGACGCCTGATGATGTGTGGCACCCGATACATGCTTCATTTCCCCCGACCAGCGTCCCCTCCCCGGTCAGATTGAGGTTGCTATAGAACTCGCGGTGTGATGATACGTTCGTGTCAAGCGCATCAGCCACCCACGGATGGCAGTCGGTGCAGGCGATGGTTACTGCTGCATGCACGACACCATTCCGGTCGTCCCACTCACCCTCGCCCGAAGCGTTGTTGCCAACCTGATGGCATCCGTAACACCGGTCGTTGATCGCATCCCCGCCCCAGAATGTCGCGCCACCAACCTTGCCAGACGTGCCACCGTAGCTGGCTGATGAATTATACAGATCCTCATCCCCATAAAGCAGGGAGTGCGGACCTGATGCCAGTTCAGCCATCTCAAGAAAGTGGCATCTGTCACAGGAAATGCCACGATCCTTTGGGTCATGCCAGGAATGCTGCCCTGAAAACATCGAAAGAGCCTGCGGCAGCATGAATATGCCAATTGCAATTACCGCGATGCAGAGGATGATTGTTCTGGCAGACATGAGCATAAAAACACAAAAAAGAAAAACAACGGGTTAGCCTAAGTTCAGGTGTAACCCGGTGTGCTGTTAAATCTGCTTGCGTTCACTCCACCGTCGTCCGATGTGTTCCAGGACACAACATAACCGGTTCCGTCGCAGGCTACATCGTAACTCACAAACTCGTTGCGCTCCCATGTGATGTTCACGCCAACATGGGTGTGGCAACCGAGACATGCCCGATTCGGCGTCTGCAGGTGGTTGTCGTCATCTGTATCGTTCAGCTGCTCATAAAACGGCTTGTGTGCAGCCTTGGTGTGTGTCAGTTCGTTTTCAACCCACGGGTGACAATCAATGCACCATACCGCTACCGCAGCATGTTTCTCATTGCGCGAAGTATTCCATGAGCCATCGAGGAAATCGTGATCCGAAGCGCTGCCTGCTCTCTGGTGGCATCCGTAGCATCGACTATCTATACTAGCCGTGCCGCCCCAGAAGGTGTCACCGCCTCCAGAACCATTACCCGTGCCGTAATCCATCGTTTTGTTCACCAACGAGGTATAGCCGACATCGTGTGGTCCGCCACTGCCAGCAAGTTCATCCTTCTCAAGGAAATGGCACTTCTGACAGGGTATCCCGCCACTATCCTTCGGATCATACCACGAGTGCTGTCCTGCAAACATCGAGAGTGTCGATGGAAGCGCGAACAACCCGACTGCGATCACTGCGACCGACAGCATCAGTATTCTACTATTCATGTTCAGTTACTACCTCCACCCATTCTTTATCAGAATGGGGGTTCTATGGCAGGATGCTCTAATAGCAGCAGACTTAAACCTTTCGCTGATATTACACCATAATTTTGATGGTAGATCAACATCACTCATGGAGAGGATACCTGTTTCATATATGCATCTTTTGCCCCGGCGCTTGCTGATGATCCGGTGGGTGCATGACAGTCCGATTGCATGACACAGATAAATAATCTGCCGAAATATTATCAGCCGTATGATACAAAACTTTAGTGACGCGGTGAAACGCGTGTCCGAACTGTCTGACTCCCGCGCGCGACGCAACCTTTAAATCCATCAATCCAAGATATGAGAACCATCTCAAAAATGGAAGATACATGATACCATGTCTATTGAACCGCTCAAAGAACTTGCGCTGATCGGTGCGCTCGGATCAACCGTCACCATATCCTCTGCCGAATTTGCCCGGCGCCTTGAGGCAAGCCCACAGACAGCGTCCCGCAAACTGCAGACCCTTGAACAAGAGGACATGATCAAACGAAGGATGATCCCCCACGGTCAGGAGATTACGATCACTGAACAGGGCATACTCGCCCTGCAGAAGGAGTATCTTGAATACCAGCAGATATTCGGGGATGATGAGGAGATCGGATTGACCGGGGCGGTCTGTACCGGGCTTGGCGAGGGGAGATACTATGTCACGCTCGCGGGCTACCTGCGGCAGTTCGAGCAGGAACTCGGGTTTACTCCATTTCCCGGTACGTTCAACATAGAACTGGATCCATGGAGCATAACTGCAAGAAAAAGGCTGGATGCTCTTGGGTTTGTTGATGTAGAGGGTTTTGATGACGGGACCCGGACGTTTGGATCTGTAAAGTGTTTTAAAGTGAAACTCGATGGTGTGAATGGTGCAATCGTTATTCCAAACCGGAAAAATTATCCGGATAACATAATCGAGATTATAGCTCAGGTAAATCTTCGAGAACATCTGGATGTTAGTGATGGTGACGAGGTGAAGGTGATATTATGCAGAACATAACAAAGGCGATCGATGCGATCAAAAACAACGAAATGGTACTGATATATGATTCGGAAGACCGAGAAGGCGAGACTGATCTGGTGATGCCGGCAAAGACGATCCGCCCGGAGGATGTTGCGTATATGCGCATACATGGCGGCGGGCTTATCTGCACCGTGCTGCCGGACGAGGCTTGCGCGCGTCTTGGGCTTCCGTTCATGGCAGACATCCTCAAGCGTTCCCCGGATCTGGCAGAGGTTGCAAAAGAAGCTTTGCAGTATGACTCTCGCTCCTCGTTTTCGCTCTGGGTGAATCACCGAACCACGTTCACAGGCATCCCTGATAGGGACCGCGCGCTCACCATGAGAAAACTCGATGAGATCGTGGAATCAGCGATGCGCGGGGAGCCGGTTAGTTTTTCAAGTGAGTTTCAATCTCCGGGACACGTTGCGGTGCTACGCGGCGCAAAAAACCTGTTAAAAGAGCGCAAGGGTCAAACCGAACTCTCGATCGTGCTTGCGATGCTTGCAGGCATCAACCCGGTCACAGTGATCTGCGAGATGCTTGATACCGAAACAGGGTATGCGCTCACCAGAGAGGATGCAAAAAAATATGCGCAAGAAAACAATTTAATTTTTGTGGATGGCGAGGAGATCGCATCAGGATTGGTTGAAGGTTGAGTGCATCATGCACTCAACGCTTTCAATCGTTCGATGTTCTTCATTGTTTCCTGGGCTTCGATCTTCTTTTTCTCTTCCAGTTTCTCTATAATATGTCCAATGGGTACGTTAAGCGAATATACCTTGTATGGGCGACCTTTTCCCGGCTTCTTCTCGTCGGTTTCGTTGACCCAGTCGCTTTCACGTAGTTCTCTCATTGCAATACTGACCTCGGGCTGCCTTAAGTCTGCACCGACCTCGAGGTCCTTTGACGTTACCTTGTCGACACCTTTCAAATATGCCAGCACCTTAGCGGTATTCCGCTTCAGTCCTTGCTTGATCAGTATGTCTACGAACTCTTCATCGTCGTCATCCAGAACTTTTACCGATAAATCTTTCACGATATATCACCAAATGCGTATATGGAATTATCATATATAAGTCTTTTGCCTAAAAGAACTTTATACATATTACATATTCCGCAGCGATTGCGGCTCAACAGTGTTCATATCAGTCGGTTGCGCAATTGCTGCGTTGATCTGCCGCAGCCTGATTTTAAGCGCGGGGCGCCACGTACCAACAACCATAAAACGTCGGAATCATGATTTTCAGATGATGTTTGTGTGGCGCGGCTCCTGGCGGAAGCAAAACTTGATAAGTATCGCGCACAAATCTCTTGCTTGACCCGCTTTAACTCAGCCTGGTAGAGTGCGCGGCTGTAGTAAGATCATGTGCGAATTGCACACATTACCGCGCAGACACCGCGATGTCCCCGGTTCGATTCCGGGAGGCGGGATTTAATGCCACAAACCGATAAAATCGTTATCTGGCCCACTTATTTTGATAGTACCGTGTCAAGAAAAGATGGGCGCAGAGTTGCGAAACGCTATGCTCTGAAATCGCCTGCAACGGGTGAAATCGCTGAAGCCACCATAACACTGGGTCTTGATCCGATTGTTGAGCAGGATAAAGCATATCCGGCATCATGGTGGAAAAAAAGTGGGCGAGTACTCGTTAAAAAAACAGGTAACCCAAAATCATCAGTCCTGCGTGAGATCGGTTCGATAATAAAAGAGATGCGGCGCACAGATTAGGTTAGTTTGTGGATTGGTAACTACTCAGATACCTAAAACCACTATCGGGGAACTTCGCTATGCAAAGACTACCTACGACATGGAGGATACTGTAACCAAACAGGGAATTTAACCGCAGAGTGCGCGGAGGGACGCGGAGGGGAAATAAACGGTTAACTGCTCTCTCGAACCTCCGCGCCCTCCGCGGTTATTTT